>NZ_JBSVXD010000146.1:0-15151 GCF_054070755.1 Pseudomonas sp. SDO5591_S426
TCGCAGCCTGCGGCAGCTCCTACAGGGGGCTATCTGTCAGACGCGGAAGGCTTGAACGGCGGTATGCAGGCGCCCACCCAATACCAGCAAGTTCTCCCCTTGCTCACGCCCTTCACCAATGCGCAGCAAGTTATCCCCACCCAATTGGTGAATCCGCTCACTGTGATCGCGAATCTCACTGACAGCGCCGCTCTGCTGGGCGGTGACATCGGCGATGCGGACGGCGGTATCGGAAATGGTCTGGATTGCCCCGACGATTTTATCCAGCGCGCCGTCGGCCGCCTGGGCCTGGTTGGCCGTGGCTTCGGCATGTTCGACCTGGGCGCGCATGCCTTCGACCGATTGCCGTGCGGCGGTTTGCAGGCCGGCGATCAAGGTCTGGATTTCGGCCGTGGCGCCGGCGGTGCGTTGCGCCAGCGAGCGCACTTCTTCGGCCACCACGGCAAAGCCGCGACCCATTTCCCCGGCACGCGCCGCTTCAATGGCGGCGTTCAGCGCCAGCAGGTTGGTCTGATCGGCAATCGAGCGGATCACCGTTAGCACGCCGCCGATGGTCGCGGATTCTTCGGCCAGATGTTCGATCATCTGCGCGTTGCCCTGTACTTCTTCTACCAGCGCATGCAGGCCGGTCAGGCTCAGGCCGATGACTTTCTGCCCCTGTTCCACTGCCAGCCCCGCATGACGACTGGCGTCGGCGGCCTGGCTGGCATCGCCGGCGACTTGCTGGATGGTCGCTTCCAGCTCACCGAGGGAATCACGGATCAGCGCTGTGTCACCGGCCTGATGTTCGGCGCCGCTGTGCAGTTCATTGCTCAACTCGGCCAGGGTGCGGCTGCTGCCGGCGACTTGTTCGGCGTTCAGGCGAATGGTCCCCACCAGGGCCACCAGATAGGCGCGCAAGCGATTGAGCGACGCTTCAATGTCATGCAGTTCGCGGTTGGTCTTGCCCAGCTGGATGTCCTGGCTGAAGTCACCCTCGGCCCAGGTCGAAAGGGCCGGAGCGAGGTTGGTCAGGGTGCGGGCGAGTTTGCGTTGCAAGGTATCGATCAGCAGCGCGATCAGCAGAATCAGGCCGATCATCAGCCCTTGCATCAGTCTCACCTCGCCCTGGATCTGCCCGTGCTGGGCACGCACCACCGGCTCCAGACCGGCGATGGCTTGCTGCACGTCGGCGATTTTCAGGTGCGTCGCAGTGCTGAGGTCGGCGCGTTTCTGGATCTGGTCACGGGTGCGTGCCAATTCTGCCGGGTAACGGTTGAGCAAACTGTTGAGTTCGCGCTTGAAGCCGACGCCGGCATCTTCGGCGACAGCTTTTTCGGTGTTCTCCAGGCCCATCATCGCGGCGAAATCATCAGTGTTCGATTCATTGCTGGCCGTCACGCCAAGCAGCGGTAAGGCATCGATTTGCTCGGCCTGGGTGCGAATGTTGCTGACTTCGCGCTCGACATCGGCAGCCAGTTCGCTGCGACCGCTGCTGACCAGTTTGTCCCGGGCCAGCGACAGCTTGCCCAGATGCTGGGACGCGGCGAGTAGCGGTGTCAGGTAGGCCGCGTTGCCTTTGGCGTACTGGCTGAGTTGGTCAAGGCTGGCGCCCAGTTCGCGCTCGGCCTGGAGCAACAGGGCCTGCGGGTCGCCCGCGAGTTTGCCGGCGGCGAGCAGGTCGGTTTTGCTGAATTCGTCGAGGTTCGACAGGCTGGGGCGCAAGGTTTCAGCCAGCGCCGGTGGCAACTCCGCGAGTTCCTTTTGCAGGTTGTCGATGGCCTGGCTGGCGCTGCTCAGGCGCAGGGCATCGCCGCTGCCGAGGTAGTCCTCGACATTGCGCGCCACTTCGTTCTGGAACTGCTGGGACAAACCCAGGTAACGCTCCATTAATAGATAGGGGCGTTCGAGGGCTTTTTGCGACCACCAGAGCGTGGCGCCAAGGGCCACGCACACGGCAACTAAAAGGACGGTGTTGAGATTGGTCAGCAGCTTCAGGCGCATCGCGGGACTACCAACGGCAGAATGGTAAGTGCCTGAAGTTATTGCGTTTCTGTTACAGGGTTATGACGGAAGGGGTCGATTGAGATGAAAAAGTGGCACTTTGCTTTGATGCCTGAGCGGCCTGCACGCGGTTGCGTCCGGCGCCTTTTGCCCGGTACAGCGCCTCGTCGGCCTGGCTGGCCATCGACAGGCTGTCGGAGCTTTCACACAACTCGACCACCCCGGCGCTAAAGGTGCACCACAGATCCTGCGGCTGGGCAGGGTAGTGGATTTCGGCAAAACGCTGACGGATTTCATCCAGTACGTTCCAGGCCGCTTCGAGGTCGGTGTCGGGCATGACGATGGCGAATTCTTCGCCGCCGTAGCGGCCAATGAAGTCGGTCTTGCGCAACCGCTGCTTGAGAAACAGCGCCAGGCTCTTGATCACCCGGTCGCCCATGGGGTGACCGTGGCTGTCGTTGACCCGTTTGAAGTGGTCGATGTCGAGCATGGCAAAGCTCAGCGGCTTGCTCTCGCGGCGCGCGCGGAACGAGCAGTCTTCGAGCAATTGCAGGATGTGGGTGTGGTTGTACAGGCCGGTGAGGCTGTCGCGGACCATCCGCGCCTTGAGGTTACGCGCCCGAGCCGCACGGTTGCGCACGGTAGTGATCAGGTGCCTCGGCTTGATCGGCTTGGTCAGGAAGTCGTCGCCGCCCTCGCTCATGGCGTCGAGTTGCTTGTCCAGATCGTCTTCGGCCGAGAGATAAATGATCGGCACGCTGACATAACGGTCGTTGTGGCGGATCACCTTGGCCAGTTCGGTACCGGTGCAGGCCGGCATGTACATGTCGAGGATGATCAGGTCCGGCTGGAAGTCCGCCAGTTCGGCCATGGCCTGGATCGGTTCGATCAGCGTGCGGGTGACGATCCCGGCGCTGTTGAGCAGGCGCTCGGTGTGCAGGGCCTGGGCGCGTGAGTCGTCGATGATCAGCACTTTATAAGGTTCGTACTGGGCGACGCAGGTCAGGACCTCGATTTTTTCCAGCAGGCTCGACGCTTCGAGGGTGCCGGTGAGGAACTCCTGGCCCCCGGCGCGCACGGCGGCGAGTCGGGTCGGGGTATCGGTTTCGTGCAGGCTGAAGAACAGCAGCGGCAGACGATGATCGAGACCTTCCTGGGCTTCGGCGGCCAGTTTCAGGCCAACGCCGGGGCCACTGAAGTCGACGTCCATGACAATCGCCGCAGGCAGGCGCTCGACCATCGAGGAGCGAAACGCCGCCACGCTGTCCAGGGACTGGGCGCTGAGCCCGAAGAATTCCAGTTGCTTGGCCAGGCGTTCGGCGCGGTCGTGGTCCTGCAACATCACGTAGATCGGCTTGCGCAGCGGCGGCAGGAACGTTTGGTCGAGCTGATCGCCATGCCGCAGACCGGTGCGCGACAGGCGCTGCATCAAACGGTTGAGGTCGGTGATCAGGCCGCTGCTCAGGCGCCCGCGATTGGCGTCGACAGCCTCCAGCGACTGGCCGATGTGGCGTGCCAGTTGCGTGTGTTCCGGCTGTTCGAAGCGCTCGGCGAAACGCAGCAGGCGCAGGTTGGCCTCGCTCAGTTCCGACAAATCGGTGGTGGACCACTCGCTGCGTTGCAGGCGCTGCCATATCTCAAGTATCTGACGTGCCTGATGAATTACCCGCTGGGCAAAGTGGTGCTTGAGGCGCTCGCGGCTGGGGTCTTCTGGCTCGGTCATATCCTGACTACTAGTTAGGGTGCACGCTGAGGTCGACTGGTGGCTCTATGCTAGCACCTCTTTTCAATAACATGAGAGCTGTACGTCAATAATCTGCAAAGCGGACGCATTCAGTTTCTGACTGATGAGTCGGCAATCGAATATTGATTCTCGTGAAGTGCTTGTGAGCTGGGGCTTTCAAGGGTTCTGCTGCTGTTCATGCAGCCATTTTCGAGGGCGAAAGTGAATCTCGTCTGTCAGGCTCTTTCGATTTTTGTCGGCTTAAATAGAAGCGCAATTTCGTGTGTAGGGGCCTAAGGGATTCCCTTAGGGGCTGTGGCCGGATAATTTTCCTCATTAACCCGACGTCGGGTGCCGGGCCAAGGCACGTTGTTGTATGGTTGTGGTCGAACCGATGAACCCAAGTAATAGAAAGGAAATCGCCATGCTGGACTGGAAGAACCGCGCCGGTAGCGCGCCTGAACGTGCCGCTGAGCCGAAATCGGCCACCCGCAGTTATCTGGGCGGCCTGTTGTTCAGCCGCGCGCTGGCCACGTTGATCGGCCTCTACCTGTTGGTGGCGATTGCTCTCGGTTGGTACTGGAGCCAGGAGCCCGAGCTGTTCCCGGTGCAGCAGACGGCGCAAATGGCTGCCGAGAAAGAAGGCAAGCAAATGGTGGTCGGCTACACCACGGTGGAAACCCTCAAGACCGTTGCTGGCACGTTGCTGACCAAGCAGGGCGGTTACATTTCCAACGACCGTTTCCCGCCGGGCCTGTGGATGGACAACATGCCGAGCTGGGAGTATGGCGTGCTGGTGCAGGTGCGTGATCTGAGCCGTGCACTGCGTAAAGACTTCGCCCGCTCGCAGTCGCAGTCCGCTGAAGACGCCGACCTGGCCAAGGCCGAACCGCGTTTCAACTTCGACAACAAGAGCTGGGTGCTGCCATCCAGTGAGTCCGAATACCAGGAAGGCATCAACTCCCTGAGCCGCTATCAGGCACGTCTGTCCGACCCGAACCAGAAGAGCGCGCTGTTTTATGCTCGCGCCGACAACCTGAACAACTGGCTGGGCGATGTCGGCACGCGTCTGGGTTCGCTGTCGCAACGACTGTCGGCCAGCGTTGGCCGGGTCAAGCTCAACACGGCGCTGAAGACCGAGGTCGTGGTACCGGGTGTCGCGCCGCAGGTTGACGAAGAAATCGTCGAAACCCCGTGGCTGCAAATCGACAACGTGTTCTACGAAGCTCGTGGCCAGGCGTGGGCCTTGTCGCACTTGCTGCGCGCCATCGAAGTCGACTTCGCCGATGTGCTGGCCAAGAAGAACGCCACGGTCAGCGTGCGTCAGATCATTCGTGAGCTGGAAGCGTCGCAAGAGCCGGTCTGGAGCCCGATGATTCTCAATGGCAGCGGCTTCGGCGTGTTGGCCAACCACTCGCTGGTCATGGCCAACTATATTTCCCGGGCCAACGCGGCAGTGATCGATTTGCGTCAATTGCTCAATCAGGGCTGAGTCATGGTCGATAACGCCAGAGAGGCTGCGCACCGTGCGGCCTCTGATGCTGAACAGATCGCCTGGGTCGACGAGCAGGACAACCTGCTCGGCGCACTGGTTCGTTCCGAACTGCGTGAGCGCGGGCTGATCGGGCGCGGTACCTACATTATGTTGTTCAACTCCGCCGGTGAGCTGTGCGTGCATCGGCGGACATTGAGCAAGGCGATTTATCCCGGTTATTGGGACGTGGCGGCGGGCGGCATGGTGCTTGCCACGGAAACCTATGCCGAGTCGGCGGCCCGGGAGCTGGAAGAGGAATTGGGTGTGGGCGGCGTGGAATTGACCGCCCACGATCACTTTTTCTTTGAGGACACCGGCAATCGCCTGTGGTGTTCGGCGTTTTCGGCGGTGTGGGACGGCCCGTTGATCCTGCAACCGGAAGAGGTGCTGGAAGCGCGCTTTATCCCCATTGATCAGGTCATGCAGGAAATCGAGCAAAAGCCTTACTGCCCGGACTCTTTGGCCGCATTGAAGCGCTATCTGCGCTCACGTGGCGAAGACGTCGCAAAAGAGGCATAAATTGGCGCCGATTGGCTCTTAGCAATCGGCGTTTTTGCCGTTACACTGCGCGACCTTTTCAAACTGAACCGGTATTGCTTCCTGTAGGAGCTGCCGCAGGCTGCGATCTTTTGACTTTGCTTTTGATTCAAAATCAAAAGATCGCAGCCTCGTTGCACTCGTCAGCTCCTACATAAAAGAGTTGTACCGTTTCAGTAGCGCTGCCCCTGCCTGAGTGGGGCTTCGCGGTCGATGGCACTTCCCAAGTGCTGCGACCAGTCTTTGTCCTCCCAAGAGGATTGCCGGTGGCCAAAAAAGCCGCATCCTTCGCCGCCTTAGGTGGCCTGGTATTTTCCACCGACGCAGGTCGTCATTGCCCGGATTGCAGTAAACCGGTGGACGCCTGTATCTGCAAACAGACCGTTATCCCGGCCGGCGACGGCATCGCTCGCGTGCGTCGCGAAAGCAAGGGCCGTGGCGGCAAGACGGTGACCACCATCACCGGCGTGCCGTTGGCTGAAGACGCGCTCAAGGAACTGGCGACCACGTTGAAGAAGCGTTGTGGCACCGGCGGGGCGTTGAAAGACGGGATCATTGAAATCCAGGGCGATCATGTCGAGCTACTCTTGGCTGAACTGATCAAGCTCGGTTTCAAAGCGAAGAAGTCCGGCGGCTAGCAGCCTCTGTGAAACCCACCTGCGGCTTGATCCGGTCCTGATTGTTGTCAGGCCCGGCGTCGTCACCATGGTTTTCACAGAGCCTGTTCATGACCGGTTTCTAAACTCACTGCCGTCGGCGGGGTCTACCCCCTCGTTGACGAACCGTCATTTTCATTCTTTAGACTGCGCCGGCCTGAATCCAGGCGACGCACTATGACTTCTTTATAGGGGACTTCGATGTCCGTACGACGCACACGCAAAGACGATGGCAGCCAATGGACAGTTGCGGACAGCCGCAGTGTTTACGGGATTCGCCATTGGGGGGCCGGGTATTTCGCGATCAATGAC
The DNA here is from genome assembly GCF_054070755.1 of Pseudomonas sp. SDO5591_S426. Lineage (NCBI taxonomy): Bacteria > Pseudomonadati > Pseudomonadota > Gammaproteobacteria > Pseudomonadales > Pseudomonadaceae > Pseudomonas > Pseudomonas sp. SDO5591_S426. The sequence continues at coordinate 6,746 of NZ_JBSVXD010000146.1, forward strand.
GCCGGTCGCGTCGAAGTTCGTCCGAACGGTCCGAGCAGTTCACCTATCGACTTGTTCGAACAAGTCGACCAGCTGCGCAAAAGCGGCCTGTCGCTGCCGTTGCTGGTCCGTTTCCCGGACATTCTGCAAGACCGCGTGCGTCAGCTGACCGGTGCGTTCGACGCCAACATTGCGCGTCTGGAATACCAGAGCAAGTACACCGCGCTGTACCCGATCAAGGTGAACCAGCAGGAAGCGGTGATCGAGAACATCATCGCCACCCAGAACGTGTCCATCGGTCTGGAAGCGGGCTCGAAGCCTGAACTGCTGGCGGTGCTGGCGCTGGCGCCGAAGGGCGGCACCATCGTCTGCAACGGCTACAAGGACCGCGAGTTCATTCGCCTGGCCTTGATGGGCCAGAAGCTCGGCCACAACGTGTTCATCGTGATCGAGAAAGAATCCGAAGTCGGCCTGGTGATCGAAGAAGCAGCCTCGCTGAAGGTCAAGCCACAGGTCGGCCTGCGAGTGCGTTTGTCGTCCCTGGCCTCGTCCAAGTGGGCGGACACCGGTGGCGAGAAATCCAAGTTCGGTCTGTCGGCGGCGCAACTGCTGTCGGTGGTCGAGCGTTTCCGTGCCGCTGGCCTGGATCAGGGCATTCGCCTGCTGCACTTCCACATGGGTTCGCAGATCGCCAACCTGGCCGACTACCAGCACGGCTTCAAGGAAGCGATCCGTTACTACGGCGAATTGCGCAACCTCGGCCTGCCGGTGGACCACATCGACGTCGGTGGCGGTTTGGGCGTGGACTACGACGGTACGCACTCGCGTAACGCCAGTTCCATCAACTACGACATGGACGATTACGCCGGAGTCGTGGTCGGGATGCTCAAGGAATTCTGCGACGCGCAGAGCCTGCCGCACCCGAACATCTTCTCCGAAAGCGGCCGCTCCCTGACCGCGCACCACGCCATGCTGGTGATCCAGGTGACCGACGTCGAGAAACACAACGACGACGTGCCGCAGATCGAGAACAAGGAAGCGCTGCCGGAAACCGTGCAGTGGCTGGTGGACCTGCTGGGTCCGACCGACATTGAAATGGTCACCGAAACCTACTGGCGCGCCACGCACTACATGAGCGATATCGCTGCCCAGTACGCCGACGGCAAGCTGACCCTGGCCGAAAAAGCCCTGGCCGAGCAATGCTATTTCGCCGTGTGCCGTCGCCTGCACAACTCGTTGAAGGCACGTCAGCGTTCCCACCGTCAGGTGCTGGACGAGCTCAACGACAAGCTGGCCGACAAGTACATCTGCAACTTCTCGGTATTCCAGAGCCTGCCGGACACCTGGGCCATCGATCAGGTCCTGCCGATCATCCCGCTGCACCGTCTCGACGAAGAGCCGCTGCGCCGCGCCGTGCTGCAGGATTTGACCTGCGACTCCGACGGCAAGATCAACCAGTACGTCGACGAGCAGAGCATTGAAACCAGCCTGCCGGTACACGCGTTGAACGAAGGCGAGGATTATCTGTTGGGCGTGTTCCTGGTGGGCGCCTACCAGGAAATTCTCGGCGACATGCACAACCTGTTCGGTGACACCGATTCGGTGAACATCTACCAGAACGCCGATGGCAGCGTGTACCACGCCGGTATCGAAACCCACGACACCATCGAAGACATGCTGCGCTACGTGCACTTGTCGCCCGAAGAACTGATGACCCATTACCGCGACAAGTGCGCCAATGCCCGCATCAGTGCTTCCGAGCGCACCCAGTTCCTCGATGCCCTGCGTCTGGGCCTGACCCGTTCGTCTTACCTGTCTTCCTGAGGTAAGTCCCGCTCACATCAGGTTGTCTGAAAATGTACCGCGCGCTGCGGAAATTTCAGATGACCTGGTGCGGCGGTTCTCTTTTTCCACGCGAAACGACCTACGTCCTCGGCTATCCAAGCCATTTGGTCTTCTTTTCGCGTAGGTCATTTCCTAAGTTGTACTTCGCCTCTCTACTCGGCCATGTCTCTCGGCGAGAATCCCCGGCCGCCCCTCCTGTAGAGAATCGCCGATGTTCGATCCCGTCAACGAACCTGAATTTCGTCTGGTCGTAGCAGGTCTGTCCGACGCCTTCGAGGTCCTGGCCTTTACCGGTAGAGAAGCCATCAGCGAGCCGTTCGTGTTCGACGTCGATCTGCTGATCAACGACCCGGCACTCGATCTTGCCAGCCTGCTGTACCGCTCGGCCGTCTTGCAGTTCGGGCCGGCGGGAAACAGCGTCCATGGACAACTGCATGAACTGGTGCAGCGCGACCACGGTTCGACGCTCAGGCTTTGCCATGTGCGGCTGGGGCCGAAGCTTTCGTGCCTGGCCCAGCGATTCAGCCAGCGTATCTTCAGCGCCCGTTCGGTGCCGCAAATCCTCGACCAGGTGCTCAGGGAACACGGAATTGTCGGCCAGGACCGGCGTTTCGAGCTGGACGATGATTATCAGCTGCGGGATTTCTGCACGCAGTACCGCGAATCGGATCTGCAATTCCTGCAACGGCTGTGCGCTCAGGAGCGGATTCACTATCACTTTGAGTCCCCCGCACGCGGGCACTGCGTGGTGTTCGTCGATGGGCAGACGCATTTTCCGGTGGGTGACGTGGCGGTCTTCAGGCGCGAGGGCGAACCATCGGCGGTGCGGCGCTTCGAGGTGCAGCGATGTGCCGACAGCGTGCAGCAAAGTGCTGAGTGCCACACGGATCTGGCGGCGCTGCGCAGCGGGCAATGGATGCCGCTGGCCGACCATCCGGTGAAGGAATGGAATCAGCTGTGGCTGCTGACCCATGTCGAACATCAGGGTAGCCAGGACCCGCTCAACCCTTACCGTAATCAGGTGCGCGCGATGCACTGGGCTGCACCGTTCGAGTCACCGCACTGCGCGCCGAAGCCCAGGATGCACAGCCTGCAACGGGGATGGGTGGTGAGTGTTGATGAACCACAGCCGGATCCGTCGCGTCCGGTGGCCGTGCAGTTTGACTGGTCGTATCAGGGGGAGGGGGCGACGCCCGGCCACTGTTGGCTACCGTTGGCGCCGCCGTTGCAAACGGCCAGTGGTGCGCCGTTGAGCGAAGGCGTGGAGGTGGTGGTGAGTTTCATCGAAGGCGATCCGGATCAGCCATTGATTACCGGAGTACTTCACCAGCCTGAGCAGGGTGAAAAGGCTGATGCGGTGGGGGCCGCGCCCGTCGATGAGCACCTGCCCGAAGGCGTGCAGGACTGGCTGCGTTCGGGGGAGCCTTTGCTGTTGTTGTGTCTGATGCCCGGTGGCGGCAGCTTCAATCATTGCGCGCAGGCGCTTTGCACCTGCCGGGCGGCAATGCGACTTGGCCAGAGCGGTGCGGCATGAACGCCGTGCACACGCCCGATGCGATCGCGCAATGGCTGTTGCTGGATGTGCCGGGCATGCCGCAGGCGGGTGTGATGTTGAAAAGCAGGTTTGCCCAGGCTCGATGGTTCTGGCTGTTCGAAAATACCGAATGGCATGCGTTGCATGAACAAGGCCCGGCGCTGATCGACCTGCGTAGCTGCCCGGAGTTGGCCCAGGTATGCGAGCGCGATGCTCAGCACTGGCGCGGCTTGCTGCTGGTCAGCGAGGCCTCGACATCGACGTTGCTGGCGCATCTGCGACGTATGCTCACGGTCAGTTTCGGTCTGCACCATCGCGCCTTGCTGAGTTACTACAACCCGCACACCGCCAGCTACTTTTTCGATGCCTGCGATGCTGGGGAACTGACTCGCTGGTTGGGGCCGATCAGCCAGATGCGCTGGTTTGGTGGCACTTGGGCCGACCGGGCGATTGGCAGTCAGGGCTGGCAGCAGTTGCTCAATCCCGGGGTGGCCGTCAGCCCTTTGACCGTCGAAGAAAACCTCAGCCCCCGGCAAAGGGAAAAACTGCAAACCTGCCTGCTGGAGCAGCACGCCTGGCATTGGAGCCGGGCCACTGCGACGGACTACGCGCGCCTGTGGTGCCATTTGCAGGAAGGGCTGGCGCTGGGCTTCAGCGAACGACCAGTGCTGGATGACTGGTTATGGTTGCGTCTGCTGCATCCTTACGCAGCGCTTTTGTCGCCATTGACCGGGCAAACCCAGCAGGAGCGGCTCGACAGCCTGCGCAACCGCTGGCAGGGCGATCAACCCTGAACGCCAATCGATCAGTGTGTGCGGGCGAACCAGCCATCGTTGCGGCGCAGTCGCCAGGCGATGACGCCGAGGGTCAGGCTGCGCAGCACCATGAACAGCAGGAAAGTTATCCACAGTCCATGGTTGCCCAAACCTTGCAACGCCCAGGCGAACGGCACCAGCAACACCACTGTCAGCAGCATGCCGTTGCGCATTTCACGGGCGCGGGTGGTGCCAATGAACAAGCCGTCAAGCAGGTAGCTCCAGACCGCAATCAACGGCAGCGCGGCGAGGTAGGGCAGGTAGATGAACGCGGTCTCGCGCACGCTGGTGATGTCGGTCTGCATCTCGATGAACAGGTGCCCGGCCAACAGAAACAATGCGGCAAAGCCCAGGCTCGCCAGCAACGACCAACCGCACGCCACCACCAAGGAGCGACGCAGGGCATCGCGGTCACGGGCACCGATGGCATGTCCGCACAGGGCTTCCACGGCGTGGGCCAGGCCATCGAGGGCGTGGGCGGTCAGCAGCAAACCGTTAAGCAGCAGGGCGTTGGCGGCGACAGTGGCATCACCCAAACGCGCGCCTTGCACGGTGATCAGGAAAAACACCGATTGCAGGGCCAGGCTGCGTAGAAAGATGTCGCGGTTGACCGCCAGCAGCGGCCGCCAGCTCTGCCACAGCCGTAATGCGGTCCAGACGATGTGGCCGGGGTAAGCGCGCAAGGCGTGGCGAGTCATCAACAGGCCGATCAGGGCGCCGGTCCACTCGGCGATCACTGAAGCCCTGGCCGCGCCGACCACGCCCCATTCCAGGCCGAGGACAAACCACAGGTTCAGGGCGATGTTGACCAGATTGGTGGTCAGCAGAATCGCCAGTGGAGCACGGGCGTTTTGTGTGCCGAGGAACCAGCCGACCAGCGCATAACTGGCCAGTGCCGCCGGCAGACCGAACAGCCGCGTGTGGAAAAATTCGCGGGTCATCTGGTCCAGTTCCGCCGACGGCTGCATGAACTGCAGCGCGACCCGGCTCAACGGCACGCCCACTGCGCCGAGCACAATCGCCAGGCCCATGGCCAACAGCAGGCCCTGCAACAAAATCTGCCGCAACGCCGCGCCATCGCCACGCCCGGCGGCTTGAGCCGCGAACCCGGTGGTGCCCATGCGCAGAAAGCCCACGGCCCAGGCCAGAAAGGTGTACAGGCTGGCCCCGACCGCGACGGCACCGAGTTGATGGGCATGGGGCAAGTGACCGATGACGGTGCTGTCGACCAGCGCCACCAACGGTACGGAAATGTTCGAGAGAATCATCGGCGCCGCCAGCGCCCAGACCCGACGATGGGTAGGACGGTCGCGCCAGTCGGCAATCAGGTTGGACATGCAGGCTCCTTGGGGGAGCGGGCATTGTAGCGACACATCGGCAATCTGCCGCGATCGAATGTGTGGGGTGTCAGTGCATGATCCAGCTGAGTAACCATAACCCCAGCATCAACCAGATGATCCCCATGATGAACGCCGCATTCATGAACGCGCGGATCGCCGACCACAGCAGCACCAGCCCCAGAATCAAGATAACGATGCTGATGATCGAGGTGTCCATACCCAGGGCACGAGACAAGCCTTCGACAAAGTTGCTGCTGGCACGGCTCACCAACTGGAACAGGCCACTGAGGGCGTCAACGATGAAACGGATGACGGAGCCAAGTGCCTGACCGAGCCATTCGAAAAAACCTTCTACCTGCATGGAATGAGCGTCCTGATGAATGAGATGCACGGTTGGGCCATTGATCACCATACCGAGTTCCCCACAAGCATAGAGGGTTGCGCTGTACCTGTGGGAGCCGGCCTCTCTTTGTCACTTGCCTTCACTCGCCATCCCCCCGAAGCTATACGCCTTCAGGAGAGCCCGATGAACCTTGTTGAACTGACCGAACGCCTGCACGCCATCCGTGACCGCAATGACTGGCGGAAATTTCACAGCCCGAAAAACCTGGCCATGGCCGCGAGCGTCGAAATGGCCGAGCTGGTGGAGATTTTCCAGTGGCTGACCGAGGACCAGTCACGGCAGTTGCCGGCGGACAAACTGGCCCATGCCGGCCAGGAAATCGGTGACATCGTGCTCTACCTACTGTTGCTGTGCGGCGAATTGGGACTGGACATGAATGAAGTGGTGCGCAGCAAACTGGCCGACAGCGAGCGGAGGTTCAGCTGATGAGCGACCGTCATTTCGATCAACTGGCGACCCGTTTCGCGGAAAAAATCTACGGCGGTGCCAAAGGCGCGATTCGCCTGGCGGTGTTGCAGGCCGACCTTGCCGAAACCCTGCCGGACCGACCGCTGCGCGTGCTGGATATTGGCGCCGGTCTTGGCCACATGTCGTTGTGGCTGGCCGAACGCGGGCATGACGTCACGTTGGCCGAGCCTGCCGAGCCGATGCTCGAAGGCGCCCGCCAGCGTTTCGCCGAGGCCGGGCAAACGGCGACGTTCATTCAGGCGCCGTGGCAGGAGCTACTCGGTCAGCTCACCGAACCCTACGATCTGGTGCTGTGTCACGCCGTGCTGGAATGGCTGGCCGAACCCCACGCGATCCTGCCGGTGTTGCATCAACTGACCAAGGCCGATGGCTGGCTGTCACTGGCGTTCTACAACCGCGATGCGCTGATTTATCGCAACTTGCTCAAGGGCCACTTCCGCAAGATGCGCAAGAACGACATGGCCGGCGAGAAGCAGAGCCTCACCCCGCAACAACCGCTCGATCCACGGGAATTGGCGGCGCAACTTGACGGCTTGTGGCGGGTCGAAAGCCAAAGTGGAGTGCGGGTTTTTCACGACTACATGCCGGTGGAATTCCAGGCCCGCGCCGAACTGCTGGATTTGCTCGAAATGGAACTGGCGCACCGCCGTCACCCAAGCTTTGCCGGGCTTGGGCGTTACTTGCACTGGATCTGTCGGCCGATCTGATCGGAGCCCGAAATGAAAAGTCGTACAGGGTTGTTGCTGATCTGCCTGGGTTTGGCTGCCTGTCAGGGCAGCAACCCGTATGTGGCGTCCTCCAACCCCATTCCACCGGCGCCACCGCAGGCGGCCAACACCTTCGACCGCAGCGCCTACCCGGCGCCGCCCCGCGACTATGGGCGCTATCGCAGCTGGGCCTGGCTCAACGGGCAAATGCCGCCGGGCACCGCGTGGGCGGATTCGGCGCAGGTTGCCGAAGCGGTCAGCAGTGCGCTTGACCAACGCGGTTTGCGTCCGCTGCATGACAATCGCCCGGCCGACCTGTTCGTCAGCGCCGATCTGCGGATGGAAACCCGTTTGCGCCAGGTCCGCGATGACTACTACGACGGTGGCTACTACGGTGGTTATGGCGGTTACAACCGCTATGGCAGTGGCTACGGTGGCTACGCCACAGTGCCGATCATCCGCACCTATCAGGAACAGGTCGTCGTGGTGCGTGTGGATCTGTTCGATGCGCAAAGCGGTCAACCGGTGTGGAGTTCCAGCGCCGAAACCAGCAACCGGGGCACGCAGAGCCAGCAAGTGGATGCCATACGGGAGGCTGTAGAAAAGGCAATGTCGGCGTATCCTCCCAGTTAGCTTCTGTAGATAAGAAGCATTTCGCAGGTTCATGTCTTCAATCGGAGAATCATCATGTTCCGCCGTTTCGTTTTACTGGCAGTGGTCGCGCTGCTCAGTGCCTGCGCCGCCAACCAGGTCAATCATGACTTCGATGCCAGCCGCGACTTCGCCGCCTATCGCAGCTGGAGCTGGAAAGAACCGGTCCTGCAATACCGTCCCGATGACCCACGCATCAAGAGCGACCTGACCGAGCAGCGCATCCGCCAGTCGGTGGCCGATCAACTTGATCAGCGCGGCCTGCGCCCCGCCGCTGCCGGTGCCAAGGGTGACTTGAGTGTGCAGACCTACCTGATTGTCGAAGAGCGCCAGCAACAAGTGACCACCAACTATGGCGGCGGTTGGGGCAACCCGTGGAACGGCTACTGGGGCGCGCCGATGTACAACGAAACCCGTCTGGTTAATTACAAGGTAGCGACCATCCAGATCGACCTGCTCGACGGCAAGGACGGCAAACTGGTGTGGCGCGGCAGCGACGAGCAGATACTCAGCCGCACACCGAACCCTACCGATCGCAGTAATGCGATACGCGAAACGGTGACCCGGGTATTGGCGAACTATCCACCCAAGTAAACAACACATATCCCCTGTAGGAGTGAGCCTGCTCGCGATAGCGGTGTATCAGTCAGCATTTGCGTCGACT
>NZ_JBSVXD010000147.1:0-15002 GCF_054070755.1 Pseudomonas sp. SDO5591_S426
AAAACACCCTGCGAAAGCGTAGCCCTCGCAGGGTGTGGGGGTGACCATCTCATTAGCCCACATGACGTGGGCTTTTTGCGATCACTCGGCCTTCAGGCATAACTCCTGAGGGCTACGGGGGGAATGAATGTCTCCAGCTCATCCTCCACAGCTTCAATTATTCGTTCGACATCGGCGGCATTCATGACCGTCGCGCAGGGGATTCCGGCAATGGCGATCATGGTCTCGCCAGTGGCTCGGTCAAACAGTCGGGCAATCATGCTGCCCGGGGCATCCATGCTCGCCTCGAAACCCATGGGATGAAAATGCCAGCGCATCAGCTGGCAGGCATTTGGAAAAGTGACCTTACTGAACCCTTTATTCATGTGTTGCCCGCCTTCTTCATCGAGCGCTTCCTTTAGCTCACGTTAGGAGGGAAGAACCTTCAATGGCTCAACCAGTGACAGACTTTAAAAGTAGCACCTGGATGTGAAAAAAATGTGGAATTTTCAGGCCGTTTGGCGATTGCTTCGCATTTTTTATTCGCACCGTCACGCGCAAACGTTTTCGGCAAAAAGCCGATACAGGTTTAGTCGTTGAAGCAGCCGCAGAAGTTGGGCAAGCTTCGTTTTTTTCGTCGAGACCTTTATGCACGCCGAGGATGATGGCCCACAGCAAACCCAGGCCACGGGCGAGACGGTCATGCGCTACCACTTGCGCTGGAAACACCGGGATCTGGACGGCGTCATGGCGCTGTATCACCCCGAGATTCAGTACAGCGATTTTTTCCAGAACCGGGTAATGGGCCTGGACGAATTGCGTGAATACGTGCGCAGCAGCATGCCCCGCGATCCGGACGAGGCTCTGGAGCATTCGGACCGCATTCGTCTGGATGGCAACACGGCGTTCATTCAGTACCGCATTACTCTGCGCGGCGGTGAGGGTCTGGTGTCGTTCCGTGCCAGCGAGGCGATCACGGTCAAGGACGGGTTGATCTGGCGGGTCAATGAATACGCCTCACTGGTGCATGAACAACCTGCGAGCAAAGCCGCCAGCAATCAGCGTCCGGCCGTCAGCCGCCTCGGCCTGTCTCCGCGCCAACTGAGCTTCATGGCCGACGATCTGCAGCAGTACTTTCAGCGCCAGCAACCCTATCTTGACCCTGAACTCGACCTGCAACGGGTGGCGAAGGAGTGCGGATATAGCCGCAACCAGATTTCCTATCTGCTCAATCAGGTGCTCGGCCAGAGCTTCTATCGCTACGTCAACCAGGCTCGCCTGCAACATCTGCTCGACGCGCTGGATAAAGCCACGCCGCCGTTACGCATCGATGAGCTGGCGTTCGCTGCCGGGTTCAATTCGCTGTCGGCGTTCTATAGCTGTTTCCGCCAGCACACTGGCCTGTCGCCCAAGGCCTACGCCAAACAAATTTCTTTGCGTGCACGCGCGCAAGACACCGTCTAAGCCCACGCACTAGGATCAACGCCATCGAAGTTTTGAGTGGCGGAGTCTTGCATGCCGGCGTGGCGCACTATCAGTTTGTGGATGGACCAACTCGACGAGCCGCTCCTGGCGCGTCCGACGCTGGAACAGGATCTGGATATCGACGTAGCGATCATCGGCGCCGGTTACACCGGGCTGTGGACCGCGTATTACCTCAAGCGTCAGGCGCCCGAGCTGAACATCGCCATCATCGAGGCGCAAACCGCCGGATTTGGCGCCTCGGGGCGTAATGGTGGCTGGTTGATGGGCAATCTGCTGGGCGAAGATCGCCTGCTTGCAGATTCATCCCCCGAGCAGCGCCGCGCCTCTTACGACGTGCTGCACAAGATCCCCGATGAAGTGGAAATTATCCTCGAACGTGAAGGCATCGACTGTGATTATCGCAAGGGTGGGGCGCTGTACTGCGCCGCCCGGTATCCCGAACAGGAAACCAGCCTTCGCCAGTATCTGGACAAGCTCTACAAACAAGGCCTCAACGAAAGCGATTACCGCTGGCTGAGCCCGGAACAGCTGGCGCAGCAAATTCGCGTTGCCAAACCGTATGGCGGCATTTATGCCCCGCACGTGGCGACTATTCACCCGGCGAAACTGGTACGCGGACTGGCGCGTACAGTGGAGCGCATGGGGGTGCGAATTTATGAGAACAGCCCGGTGACTCAATGGCAGTCGGGCAGTCTGCGCACAGCCAAAGCCTCGGTACGCAGCCATTGGGTAGTGCCGGCGGTGGAAGGTTACTCGGTGACGTTGCCGCCATTGGGCCGCTATCAGTTGCCGGTACAAAGCCTGATCGTCGCCACCGAGCCGCTGTCCGCCGCCACTTGGGACGAGATCGGCCTGAGTCGCGGCCAAGCCTTCAGCGAAAGCAGTCGCCAGGTCACGTACGGCCAGCGCACCGCCGACAATCGATTGATCTTCGGCGCCCGAGGCGGATACCAGTTTGCCGGCAGGTTGCGCCATGACTTCGACCTGACCAGCAGCGAAATCGAGCTGCGCCGCTATCTGTTCGGCGAACTGTTCCCGCAACTCAAGAACGTGCAGATCACCCACGGCTGGGGCGGCAACCTCGGCATGTCCCGGCGCTTTAAACCGCACATGCTTTGCGATCGGGCCAGCGGGATTGCCCTGTCCGGCGGTTATGGCGGGGAGGGTGTGGGCGCCAGCAATCTGGGCGGGCGAACCTTGGCCGACTTGATCCTGCAACGCGACACCGAGCTGGTCCGTCAACCGTGGGTCATTCCGCAGAGCGGCCTCAATGCGCTCAGAGCCTGGGAACCCGAACCCTGCCGCTGGCTCGGCTACAACGCGATCATCCGCAGCTTCGTCCACGAAGACCAGACCCTGGCCAACCCGGCCACCGCGCCCTGGCGGCGCAAGCTCGCCAGTGGGGTCGCGGGGTTCATGGAAGGTTTCATGCACTAAACAACGACGTTTTTTTCGACAGGTATTCCCATGAGCATCACGCAATTCAAGAACACCGCAACCCTGAAGCTGGAAGAGTCCAATCCGGTCGCCGTGCCTTTGGGCGCGCCCGTGGCGGTGGCGTCGACCACCAGCGTCGAACGCGACGACGGCGTCGAAACCGGTGTGTGGGAATGCACGCCCGGCCGCTGGCGGCGGCAGATTGTCGCCCAGGAGTTCTGCCACTTCATCCAGGGTCGCTGCACGTTCACCCCGGACGACGGTGAAACCTTGCACATAGAAGCGGGTGACGCATTGATGTTGCCAGCCAATAGCCTCGGCATCTGGGATATCCAGGAAACCGTGCGCAAGACCTACGTTTTAATTTTCTGAAATCTCTAAAAAATTAATAGCTGATCCTTTGATTGCCTGCCAACAAAAACAAACCCATACAGGAATCGACTCATGATCCGAAAGACCCTGACCCTGGCGCCGCTGATGCTCGTCGCTTCAATCAGCCAGGCGGCTGAAACCGTCAAAATCTACAACTGGTCTGACTACATCGCACCGGACACCACCAAGAACTTCCAGAAAGAAACCGGCATCGGCTTTACTTACGACGTCTACGACAGCAACGAAACCCTCGATGGCAAGCTGATGACGGGCAAATCCGGTTACGACGTAGTGTTTCCGTCCAACCACTTCATGGCACGGCAGATCGAAGGCGGGGCGCTGAAAAAGCTCGACAAGAGCCAGTTGCCGAACTGGAAGAATCTCAATCCTGTATTGCTCAAGGCTTTGCAAACCAACGATCCGGGCAACGAGCACGGCTTCCCGTATCTGTGGGGCAGCACCGGCATCGGCTACAACATCGCCAAGGTCAAAGCGGTGCTTGGCGACAACGCCCCCGTGGATTCCTGGGACCTGATTTTCAAGCCGGAAAACATGCAGAAACTGCAGAAGTGCGGCGTGGCCATCCTCGACAACGGCCCCGAACTGCTGCCTGCCGCTCTGAATTACCTGGGCTTGCCGCACCACAGTAAAAACCCGGAAGACTACAAAAAGGCCGAAGCGCTGCTGCTGAAAGTTCGGCCGTACGTCAGCTATTTCCACTCGTCCAAGTACACCAGCGACCTGGCCAACGGCGACATCTGCGTGGCGGTCGGTTTCTCCGGCGACATCCTGCAAGCCGAGAACCGCGCCAAGGAAGCCAAGAACGGCATCGACATCGGCTATTCGATTCCCAAGGAAGGCGCAGCGATCTGGTTCGACATGGTCGCCATGCCGGTCGATGCCCCGGACGAAAAGGCGGGTTACGCCTTCATGAACTACCTGCTGCGCCCGGAAGTGATGGCCGGCATCAGCAACTACGTGCACTACGCCAATGGCAACGAACAGGCGGACAGCCTCATCGACCCGGCGATCAAGAACGACACCAAGGTCTACCCGAGCCCGGACATGATGGGCAAATTGTTCGCCCTGGAAGCGATGCCACTGAACATCGACCGGATTCGTACGCGGGTTTGGAACAAGATCCGGACCGGTAGTTAAGTCATCGCTCAAGTATTCGGGACAGGATGTCCCGATACCTCGCCGACGCAAAGCAGTAGCGGGTCCTCAGTCTTCCTGCCGAATCGTGCTCACTTCATCAGCCTTGACCTTCACCTTCGCCCCGGAAATATCCTCGAACTCAAAGAAGCCGTCCTTGGTCTTGGTTTTCGGCATGTCCTTGGTCAGATACTGGGTGCCGTTCTGCAGGGTCACCACTGTGGGCGTCGAGCAACCGGCCAGGGCCAGAAAGGCCGCTACCGCCAAAGGCAAACCCAAAGTCTTGATGTTCATAACCACCTCTCATCCTTCAAAAAATCGCCACGACTGTCGAGCACGACAGCGCCTCTAACGCGGTTGGTGCCACGGATCGGCAGAAAGTTCTACGTGCCGAAAAAATTTCCTGGCAGCGCTTCCGCCCATCCTTTTCCGATTGCGCCGGGCGGGGCTTGCTGGTATCTGTACGCATAACCAGTACTTGCTCGCCATGGCCCATTTTCCTGTGACTCCAAACCCGCTCGACGATCCGTTCTATTACCTGAACAACTTCATGCAAGTGCTTGATTGGCTTGGGCTTCGCTATGCCGATGTACTCAGCGTTGAAGAGCAACGGTTCATTGTCGACTTCAATGGATTGCCGCGCGAGTCCCGGGCGTTGCTGGTCCGGATGGTCATGCGCAAGGGGATTCATTTCCGGGCCAGCAAGCTGCACTACGCCGAAATCGGTGACATCGCCAACGCAGCCAAACCGCTCGTGGCCCTCGGTTGGGTCGATGAACAGCTGCCGTTGTCGGTCGAGACACTGTTCGAGGTATTGCTCAAGGCTGAAGTCGTCCAGTGCCTGGGGAGCGCCATCGACCAGCCCAAAGGCAAGAAGGCCGATTGGCTGCCAACTGTGTGCGAGCTGTTTCCCGAGACACGTAGCTTCGGAGACTGGTGTCCCTCGCTGGCGGATCGCCTGTTCAGTCTGACCATCATGGGCCTGTGCGATCGCCTGCGCTTGATGTTTTTCGGCAATCTTTACCAGGACTGGTCCGAATTCGTGTTGGCTGACCTTGGCATCTACACCTACGAGAAAGTCGAATTCTGCTCCGATTCCAGGGGTTTGCGCAGCCGTGAGGACGTGGACGCCTGCATGTTCCTCTATGAATGCCAGCAACACTTCGAGGCCGGTGAAGCGGTGGCTGACATTGTCGAGCGGATCCACAGTCTGACGCTGATCAATCCCTGGTTGCAGAGGCGTCGCGACAAACTGCTGTTCCAGATGGCCCAGCACTGCGAACGCATCGTTGATTTTTCCACAGCGCTGACGTTGTACCGCCAGTGCGCCTACCCCGGCGCACGCGCGCGAATGATCCGCGTGCTGGAGCGTTGCGGGGAGTACGAATTGGCCCTGGATCTGGCCACTGAGGCGCAACAGTCACCGCAAAGCGCCGCCGAACAGCAGCAATTGCTCCGCGTGTTGCCCCGGTTGCGCCGCAAGCTGGGCGGGCCAGCGATGAAACGTGCGACTCCGCGGGAAATGCTGCGCCTGGACCTGCAACTGCCCAGGACCGATCCGGTGATGTCGGTGGAGTACTACGTTCAGGAGCACTTGTCGGAAGAGTCGGCACCGGTGCATTACGTCGAAAACAGCCTGATCAATTCGCTGTTCGGCCTGCTGTGCTGGCCGGCGATTTTCGCGCCGCTGCCGGGGGCGTTTTTCCACCCGTTCCAGCGCGGTCCGGTCGACCTGCTCAATGAAGATTTCCATGTGCGTCGGGCTGACCTGTTCCAGACCTGCCTCGAGCAACTCGACGACGGGCGCTATCGGCAGACCATTCGCCAGCGCTATGCCGAGAAATGGGGCGTGCAGTCACCCTTTGTATTCTGGGGTGTACTCAGCGAGGAACTGCTGGAACAGGCCCTCGACTGCTTGCCGGCCGAGCACCTCAAACACTGGTTCAATCGCTTGTTGCTGGACATCCAGGCCAATCGCGCCGGCATGCCCGACCTGATCCAGTTCTGGCCGGAGCAAAAGACCTACCGCATGATCGAAGTCAAAGGGCCGGGGGATCGGCTTCAGGATAACCAGTTGCGCTGGCTGGAGTTCTGCCATGAGCACCGCATGCCGATTGCCGTGTGCTACGTGCAGTGGGCGGAGCAGGACGCTTGAGCTACAACATCGCCGTGCGGGCACTGTGTGAGTTCACCGCCAAGGTCGGCGACCTCGACCTGCGTTTCACCCCGTCACCGACTGCCCTGGAAGGCATTGTCGGCCATCGTACGGTCGCCTCGCGGCGCAGCGAAAGCTACCAGAGTGAAGTGGCCCTCGAAGGCCATTACCAAAGCCTGACCGTCAAGGGCAGGGCGGACGGCTACGATCCCGCGCAAAACTGCCTGGAAGAGGTCAAGACCTACCGGGGCGACTTGAGCAAGCAACCGGACAACCACCGACAATTGCACTGGGCCCAGGCGAAAATCTACGGCTGGTTGATGTGCCGCAAACTGGATCTTGAGCAGATCAATTTGGCGCTGGTGTATTTCGACATCGTCAGCGAAAAGGAAACCTGCCTGGTCGAGTCCTTCAGTGCCCCGCAACTGCAACTGTTCTTCGAGCAGCATTGCGCACGGTTCCTGCGCTGGGCCGAGCAGGAAATGGCTCATCGCGAAGGGCGCAACCGGGCGGCGCAACAATTGGCGTTTCCCCACGCCGGCTTTCGGCCAGGGCAGCGTCATCTGGCCGAATCGGTGTTCAAGGCCGTCAGTACCGGCCGGTGCCTGATGGCCCAGGCGCCGACCGGGATCGGCAAGACCGTTGGCACCCTGTTTCCGATGCTCAAGGCCCTGGCGCCACAGCAATTGGACAAGGTGTTCTTCCTCACGGCAAAGACCCCGGGGCGAAAACTGGCACTGGATGCCGCGCAGGTAATCCTTGATCGCGCCGATGCACCGCCCTTGCGGGTTCTGGAAATGATCGCCCGGGACAAGGCTTGCGAGCATCCCGACAAGGCCTGTCACGGCGAATCCTGCCCGTTGGCCCAAGGTTTCTATGATCGCTTGCCGGCAGCGCGCCAGGCTGCCAGTGAACAGAGCCAGCTCAATCAGAGTGCGTTGAGACAAATCGCGCTCGACCACAAGGTGTGCCCGTATTACCTGAGCCAGGAGATGGCCCGTTGGGCCGACGTGGTGGTTGCCGATTACAACTATTACTTCGACTTCAGCGCGCTGCTGTTCGGATTGGCACAGGCCAATAACTGGAGAGTCGCGGTACTGGTGGACGAAGCCCACAACCTGGTGGAGCGCGGTCGTCAGATGTACAGCGCCAACCTCGATCAAGCGACCCTCAATGCTGTCCGAAAAACCGCCCCCTACGCTTTGAAAAAGCCCCTGCAACGGGTCAATCGCGAATGGAACACCCTGCACAATCAGCAAATCGACGCCTATCAGGCTTATGACAAGGCCCCGGAAAAACTGCTCCAGGCGTTGTCATCGTGCAGCGCCAGTATCGGCGACTACCTGAACGATCACCCGCAAGGGCTGGACAGCGCACTGCAGGGCTTTTACTTCGACATGTTGCAGTTCAGTCGAGTGGCCGAGCTGTTCGACGAGAACTTTTTGTTCGATATCAGCAGGCGCGACCTAGAGCGCAAACCAAGTCTCTCGCAGCTGTGCCTGCGCAACGTGGTGCCCGCCGGCTTCATCGGGCCGCGCCTGACGGCAGCGCGCAGCACCGTGCTGTTTTCGGCAACGCTCAGCCCGCGCCACTATTACGCCGATCTGTTGGGGACGCCGGCAAACACCGTGTGCGTCGACGTCGAATCGCCGTTTTCCGCAGAGCAGTTGCAAGTGCACATCGTTGACCGTATCTCTACCCGTTTCGTCCATCGTCAGGCCTCCGTAGCACCGATTGTCGAGCTGATCGCCCACCAGTTCAGCCAGCGACCAGGTAACTATCTGGCGTTTTTCAGCAGCTTCGATTACTTGCAGCAAGTGGCTCAGGCACTGGCCGAACGGCACCCACAAATCAACCTGTGGTCGCAATCCCGGGGCATGGGAGAAGAGCAACGCCAGCAGTTTCTCGATCAATTCACCGAAAGCGGCGAGGGCATTGGCTTCGCGGTACTGGGTGGGGCGTTTGGCGAAGGCATCGACTTGCCCGGTGCACGATTGATTGGTGCGTTCATCGCGACCCTGGGGCTGGCACAACTCAACCCGGTCAACGAGCAGCTGAAACGGCGAATGGCCGCGATTTTCGGTTCCGGCTACGACTACACCTACCTGTTTCCCGGCGTACAGAAAGTGGTGCAGGCCGCAGGTCGGGTGATCCGTACGCAGCAAGACCAAGGGGTGGTGATGTTGATCGATGACCGCTTTGGCGAGAGCAAAGTCAGGCAATTGCTGCCGCGCTGGTGGTCGGTCGAGCCGACGTTTTCTCCCTCGGCGCCGTAGGATTATTTACCTTTAAAAACAGTGACATAACTTGATGCAAACGCACATTTGAACAATCGGCGAAAGCACACTTTATTGAAAGGGCTGGATACCACTGCCCAACTCTTTGATAAGGAAATCAAGACATGTCGCAAGCACCGAATTACACCTACACCGAAGCGGACGTGACCAACGCGTTCGATGACATCACGGCCACGTTGTTCACTGATAAAACCGCCGACGCCGTACCCAAACTGCTGATCACCGCAGGATTGCAAGGCTCAGGTAAAACCTACCTGCTGGAAAAAAGCCTGCTGCCGTCTGGGCGCTACGCCAATTATGTTCGACTGTACTTGCCCGAATACCGAGAAAAGCACCCGCAATACGCCGACATGATCAAACTGGGGGTACTGCACGCGTATACCCACACCGAGAACTTTGTCCGGGAGCTCGGCGCAAAAATCTTCACCGAGGTGTTCACACGCAAATACAACATCATCATGGAGTGTGCGTTCGACAGCATCGACTTTGCCAGTATCGGGACTTACGCCAAACCCGCCGGTTATCAACTGGAAGCCCATATCGTGGGCTGCAATCAAGCGTTCGCTCACCTGTCGAGCATCAAAAGGGCGTTGAAAAGCCTGGAACAAAAAGAACTGGAACGGTTTGTCAGCCACTCGGCACTGGAATCGAGCATGAGCAACGCCCAGGCGATCATTCTTGCGTTCGAAACGCTTGCCAAGGCCATCAGCGGCTCGCAGCTCTATTTATACGAGCGTGGCTTGGGGGTGTTGAAAGAACGAACCTTGCGCGGCCACAGCACCTACACCCAAGCAGGCAATGGCGATCTCACCATAACCTCTACCGGGGAGCCGTATTCGTACAGTGCCTACAGCGCCATCATCAACAACCACATCTACGCCATGGCGGAGCGTGACGAAATGGTCAAGGAATGCCATCTGGCGCTACTGAAAGCCGGAACTTACGGCAAACAGGTTCCCGACTTTGTCTTCAACGACCTGTACACCTACATCATCAAACACGTATATCGTTAACAGGCTCGATGTGATCAGCAAACTGCCGATATACCGGCTTTTCAAATCGGCAGTTTGTCGCATACTCCAGAAATACAATCATGACGCGAGAACTCAATGAGCGTGGATCGAACCAGGGCGGACGTGAATGATGAAACGCGCTTTCGTCTGCTGATCGATGCGGTGGTCGACTATGCGATCTACATGATTGATCCCACGGGCATCATCAGCAGCTGGAACGCTGGCGCCAGGCGTTTCAAGGGTTATGAAGAAGCCGAAATTCTCGGTCATCATTTCTCGCAGTTCTACACCGAAGACGATCGCCGTGCCGGTTTGCCCCAAAGGGCGCTGGACACGGCGATTCGCGAAGGACGTTTCGAAGGCGAGGGCTGGCGGGTGCGCAAGGACGGCACGCGCTTCTGGTGCCACGTGGTGATCGACCCAATACGCGACGCGTCGGGTACTTTGCTCGGTTTTGCCAAGATCACCCGCGATCTGACCGACCGTAAAATGGCCGAAGAAACACTCAAGCAAAGCGAACAGCAGTTTCGCCTGTTGGTGCAAAGCGTCACGGATTACGCAATCTACATGCTCGCTCCGGATGGACGCCTGACCAACTGGAATCCCGGGGCGCAGCGCATCAAGGGCTACCGGCCTGAAGAAGTCATCGGCCAGCATTTTTCCATGTTCTACACCCCGGAAGATCGTGCTGCCGGCGAACCGCAGCGCACGTTGGAGGTTGCGGTGCGCGACGGGCGTTTCGAGAACAAGGGCTGGCGTCTGCGCAAGGACGGCACGCGCTTTTTTGCCCATGTCGTGGTGGACCCGATCTGGGGCGAGACCGGTACATTGCTCGGCTTCGCCAAGATCACCCGGGATATCACCGAGGCGACCCAAGCGCAGCAGGCCCTTGAGCAAACCCGCGAGGCGCTGTTTCAGGCGCAGAAAATGCAGGCCATCGGGCAACTCAGCGGCGGGATTGCCCACGACTTCAACAATCTGCTGACCGTGATCCTCGGCAACCTGGAAATTGTCCGCAAACGCATGCCGGACGATCCAAGAATCGCCCGTTTGCTGGACAACGCCACCCAGGGCGCCTTGCGCGGTGTGTCCCTGACCCAACGCATGCTGGCGTTTGCCCGGCGTCAAGAGCTCAAGGCCGAATCCGTCGAGATTCCGGCTCTGGTGCAAGGCATTACCGGGCTATTGCGCAGCTCCCTTGGCCCGTCGGTGAAAATAGAAACCTGCTTTTTACCTGAGCCCGAACCGGTCCTGGCCGATGTCAATCAGCTGGAACTGGCGGTGCTCAACCTGGCCACCAACGCCCGCGATGCGATGCCCAATGGTGGAAAAATCGTTATCGGTACTCGCACGGAGGTCATTCTCGATCAGCCTCAATCATCCCTGGCACCGGGACGTTATGTCTGCTTGAGCGTGACCGATACCGGGGAGGGCATGGACGCCAAAACGCTGGCATCGGCGATGGACCCGTTTTTCACCACCAAAGGCGTCGGCAAGGGCACGGGGCTTGGGCTGTCGATGGTGCATGGTTTTATCGAACAAATGGGTGGGCGCTTCATACTCAAGAGCGAGAAAGAAAAAGGCACCACCGCCGAACTCTGGTTGCCCGTGGCCGGGGCAGATTCGGTGGCCGAATCTGCAGTCACCGAAGCAGAGACACCACAGGTTCCGCGATTGAATGTGCTCGTGGTCGATGACGATAGCCTGGTGTTGACCAGCACGTGCCTGCTGCTGGAGGACCTCGGGCATCATGTCAGCATCGCCGAGTCCGGCGCGCAGGCGTTACGGTTGATCGAAAGCGAGCAGCACTTCGATCTGGTCATCACCGATATGGCCATGCCGCAGATGAACGGCGCACAACTGGCCCAGGCCATTCGAATCTTGAAGCCAACGATCCCGATCGTCCTGGCCACCGGTTACGCCGAAAGGCTGGAGGGCTTCGCCGCCAGACTCCCGCGCTTGCCCAAGCCCTTTACTCAAAGCAATCTGGTGGAAATCATTGCCTTGGCAATGAAGTAAGTTCGCGACTGTGTCGTTCATAACGCGCCAGCATCGGTTGGGTGCTGATGCCGTGCAGCAGAATGCTCAGCGCCACCACCGACAGCGTGATGTCGGTGCACACGCTGGCCACCGCTGGCGGCATGTCATGATTCAAGGCGTAGAACAGATAGTAGAAACTCCCGATGCCGCGAATCCCGAACCAGCCAATCAACAGTCGCTGCGGGCCGCTCAGCAAACCGCCCCAAGGCACCAGGGCAACACTCAAGGGGCGAACCACGCAGAACAGCGCCAGGGAAATAGCCAGCGCGCGCCAGTCCCAGTGACCAACCAGCACCACCCCGAGCAGGGTCACCAGAAACACCTCCATGGCCCGCTCCACCAGACTGCCGAAGGACAGCATGTCGCCGATCATGATCCCGGCCGCGACCTGGGTGTCCTCCAGGTTCGCCACATCGCCGTGCACGGCGGCATCCGGTTCGACGTTCTGGTGACCGACCACCGGTTGCACCAGATGCTCAGCCGGTGTTTGCGAATCTCCCGCCGTTTTAACCTCCGCCCGGCGCAAGCCCAGACCGGCAGCAAATACCGACAAAAAGCCATAGCCATGAACTGATTCGGCGGCGACATACGCCAGCGCAATCAGGGCGAACGTCAGGTAGTCGTTGGGGGAAAGGGTGCTGTCGGCATTGCGGATGCGCATCGACAGGGTCAAACGGCCGATTCCGCGGCCCATGCAGTAACCGATCAGCAAACCGGCGGGCACGGCCCACAACAGGCGTTTGAGCGCCCAGTCATCAAGCCAGGCAAGGGACGACCCCGCGCTCTGTTGCAGAAACAACAAGCCGAGGATGACAAACGGGAATGCGATGCCGTCGTTTAGCCCGGCCTCGCCGGAGAGTCCGAAACGGACGGGGTCGTCATCCTTGGCATCATTGACCTGCACCAGCGACGCCAACACCGGATCGGTGGGCGCCAGAATCGCCCCGATCAGCAACGATGGCCCCCACGCCAACCCGAAGACAAAATGCAGTAACAGGCTGACGCCGATGATGGTCAGGAGCATCACCGGCCCCGCGAGCCCGTAGGCCACTCGCCACTTGCGGTCCTTGAGTGGCAACCGCAGCTTGAGCCCGCAAACGAACAGCGAAAACAGCACCGCGACTTCCGTCAGGTGTTCCATCCAAAAAGTCGCGTCGTTGATGTCCAGCCTGAGCCAACCCAATCCGGCCGGGCCGATGGCCACCCCCAGCGCCAGGCACACGGCGGAAGTGGTCACCGGCATCCAGCGCAGGTACGACGAGGTCAGTGCCAGTGTCAGCAGCACGGCTCCAAGCACCGCGACCCAGGCAATGAAGCTCATGGCTTCGGGTCATCAACCGACGGTGGCGCGAATGTACTCAGGCGTCAGCACGTTGAACCAGACCAGGATCATTTCCACCAGAATGGTGACCAGCACCAGCAACCCGACGCCCCAGACGCAGGCGGAGTTGAGCAGGCCTTGTTCCTTGCGTTCGTGCATGAATGTCGGCAAGCCCACGAACAGCAGAAACGTCGAGTAGGCCGAAGCGGCCATCAACACCAGGATGGCCAGCCAGCGACTCGGGTACAGACCGGCGATGCCTGCCAGGAAAAACGGCGTCACGGTGTAGGCGGCAAAGCCGATGCACTGATTGACCGTCGGCCGGGCGTCGAAAGTGCGCGACATCCAGCGGATGAACAGCCCCATCACGGCAACGCCGACCAGGATGCTCACGTACAGCAAGGCACACAGGTGCAGGGCGCTACGGGCGCTGAGCCGGACGGTTTCGTTTTCCGCCAGGCTCCAGCCGACGTAGGTGGTGCCGATGAACAGGCACACCGGCGGAATCAGGGCGAGCAGGATCAAATGGGCGAGGTAGTGGCGCGGATGGGCTTCCTCTTCCTTGCGGATATCCGTCCAGGCGAAGTTCGGTTGAGTGAACAGCTTGACGATAGGTGCGGACATGGCGACCTCCAGATATCGAAGGGCCCGCCATTACCGGGCCCATAAACTGTGGAGCGCCGCAGTTGCACCGGGGTTCCATTTTTACGTCAGAGAATCGGCTTGCCACCGGTCACGCCAAAACGCTGGCCGGTGATGTAGCTGCCTTCATCGGAAGCCAGCAGCACGTAAATCGGCGCCACTTCCACCGGTTGGCCAGGGCGGCCTAGCGGGGTATTGGCCCCAAAGTTCTGCACCGTTTCCTCGGGCATGGTCGAGACGATCAACGGCGTCCAGATCGGCCCCGGAGCCACGCTGTTTACGCGGATGTTCTTAGGCCCGAGCATTTGCGCCAGACCGGCGCTGAAGTTGGCGATTGCGCCCTTGGTGGTGGCGTAGGCGAGCAGGGTGGGATTGGGAAAGTCCGAGTTGACCGAACTGGTATTGATGATCGAACTGCCGGACGGCATGGGTTTCAGCGCAGCCTGACAAATCCTGAAAATGGCGGTGATGTTGACGTCGAAGGTCATCACCCATTCTTCATCGGGGATGTCTTCGAGCTTTTCGTGGGTCATCTGGAACGCGGCGTTGTTCACCAGAATATCGATACGGCCGAAACGCTCGACGGTTTTTTCCACCAGTGCCCGGCAATGCACCTTGTGCGCCAGGTCACCGGGCAGCAGCAGGCTTTGACGGCCGGCCTGTTCGACCCAGCGTGCGGTTTCTTCGGCATCTTCCTGTTCGTCGAGGTAGGCAACCGCTACATCGGCGCCTTCACGGGCGAAGGCGATGGCGACCGCGCGGCCAATCCCGCTGTCGCCACCGGTAATCAGGGCGATCTTGCCATTCAAACGACCCGAGCCCTTGTAGCTCTGCTCGCCGCAATCGGGATACGGGTCCATCTTGCGTTGCGAGCCGGGCACGGGTTGCTGTTGTTTGGGGAAGGGTGGTTTTGGGTAGTCGTTCATCATCCATCTCCGATATCAAGTCTGAAGAGTCAAAGGGTTGACCCTGGCGTTTTGGCTTGAGTTCGGTTGGATTTTCGATGCCTTGAGAACGCATCGGACCCTGTGGGAGCGAGCTTGCTCGCGATGGCGGCATATCGGTCAACACAACTGTCGACGCTTAGTCCGCTATCGCGAGCACGC
>NZ_JBSVXD010000148.1:0-14958 GCF_054070755.1 Pseudomonas sp. SDO5591_S426
GGAAAGCAGTCTGTCTGGCAAGGGAGGGGTGGGTTTGTCTGCGGCGTTCTGGACAACCCCGCTCCCACAGGGTCGGTGGTGATGCATATTTCGAGTCAGCTACGAGTCGCCCCACGCGCACTCGCCGCAAATTCATCCGCCGGCAACACATGCTTGCGCTCCAGCAACCGGTAAACCACGCCAGTCAAAATCAGGCCGAACAGCATCACGCAAGACAGGAAATACAGCCCCGAAGCCAGGTTGCCGGTGTATTCCTTGAGCGCGCCGATGACGAACGGGCCGATGTAGCCACCGAGGTTGCCGACCGAGTTGATCAGGGCAATCCCCGCCGCCGCACTGGCGCCGGCAAAGAAGCGACCGGGCAAGGTCCAGAACACCGCCGTGCAGGAGAACAGCGAGAACGCCACCAGGCACAACGCCGCCAGTTGCAACACCGGCACGGTCAGCCAGGCGCTGAGGAACAGGCCGATGGCGCCCAGTACATAAAGCACCGCCAGATGGCCGTAGCGATCATTCAAACGGTCGGAACTGCGCGGGATGATCAGCAGGCCGATGATCCCGAAGATGTACGGCACCGATGACACGAACCCGGTTACCAGGTCGCTGCCGCCGAACTGCTTGATCAGCGTCGGCAACCACAGGCCGAGGCCATAGATGCTCAGGGTCACCGGCAGGTAGAACAACGCCAGCAGCAAAACGCGCTTGTCCTTGAGGGCGTGCAGCGGGTTGCCGTGACGGGTCTGGCCGTACTGCTCCAGGTCTTTTTTCAGCTCACCGGCCAGCCAGTCCTTTTCCGCCTGATCCATCCATTTCACTTGTTGTGGGCCGTCCGGCAGGTAACGCAACGTCGGCCAGGTCAGCAGGATCGCCGGGGTGCCGATGACGATGAACAGCCACTGCCAGCCGTGCAGACCGAGCACGCCGTCCATGCCCAACAAGCCACCGGACACCGGGCCGGTGATCATCATGGCGATCGGTTGAGACAGGATGAATAGGCCGAGGATCTTGCCGCGATGGCGAACCGGGAACCATTGGGTGATGTAGTACAGAACGCCCGGGAAGAACCCGGCTTCCGCCGCGCCGAGCAGAAAGCGCATCAGATAGAAGCTGTTCGGACCCTGGACGAAGGCCATGCCGATGGTGATGGCGCCCCAGGTGACCATGATCCGCGCGAACCAGCGTCGCGCACCGAAGCGGTCGAGCATCAGGTTGCTGGGGATTTCCAGCAGGAAGTAACCAATGAAGAACAACCCGGCGCCGAGACCGTAAGCCGCATCGCCGAGGCCGATGTCGGCGCCCATGTGCAATTTGGCGAAGCCCACTGCGGAGCGATCCACATAGGCGATCAGGTACAGCAGGATCAGGAAGGGAATCAGTTTCAGCGTGATGCGACGAATAAGCCGCAGTTCCTGGCTCATGAGATCGGTCTCCGATTGTTGTTTTTATAGAACCTCGGGAGACGCCTCTCACGGTAAACCGTCAGGGCCATCCCTCCGCTGAAAATGACTATATAGTAATACTAATTACCCAACAACACTTCCAAACCGCCGAATTTGAGCTTATGTTACACCTCAGCTCGTACAATATAGTCATACAATAAGAGAATCGATCATGTCTGATAAAAAACCCACCCTGCGCTCCGCCCAATGGTTTGGCACCGCCGACAAGAACGGCTTCATGTATCGCAGCTGGATGAAGAATCAGGGCATCGCCGACCACCAGTTCCACGGCAAGCCGATCATCGGCATTTGCAACACCTGGTCGGAACTGACCCCGTGCAACGCGCACTTCCGCCAGATCGCGGAACACGTCAAACGCGGCGTGATCGAGGCCGGTGGTTTTCCGGTGGAATTCCCGGTGTTCTCCAATGGCGAATCGAACCTGCGCCCGACCGCCATGCTCACCCGTAACCTGGCAAGCATGGATGTGGAAGAAGCGATTCGCGGCAACCCGATTGACGGTGTTGTGCTGCTGACCGGCTGCGACAAAACCACCCCAGCCTTGTTGATGGGTGCGGCCAGTTGCGACGTGCCGGCCATCGTCGTCACCGGCGGGCCGATGCTCAACGGCAAGCACAAAGGCAAGGACATCGGCTCCGGCACCGTGGTCTGGCAGCTCAGTGAGCAGGTCAAGGCCGGCACCATCACCATCGATGATTTCCTCGCAGCCGAAGGCGGCATGTCGCGTTCGGCGGGCACCTGCAACACCATGGGCACGGCGTCGACCATGGCCTGCATGGCTGAAGCACTCGGCACTTCCCTGCCCCACAACGCGGCAATTCCGGCGGTCGATGCGCGGCGTTATGTGTTGGCGCACATGTCCGGCATGCGTGCCGTGGAGATGGTCCGCGAAGACTTGAAGCTGTCGAAGATCCTGACCAAGGAAGCCTTCGAAAACGCCATCCGCGTCAACGCTGCCATCGGCGGTTCGACCAACGCCGTGATCCACTTGAAAGCCATCGCCGGACGCATCGGCGTGGAGCTGGATCTGGACGACTGGACCCGCATCGGTCGCGGCATGCCGACCATCGTCGACCTGCAACCTTCCGGGCGTTTCCTGATGGAAGAGTTCTACTACGCCGGTGGTTTGCCAGCGGTGTTGCGTCGCCTCGGTGAAGCCAACCTGATTCCGAACCCGAACGCCTTGACCGTTAACGGCAAATCCATCGGCGAGAACACCAAGGACGCGCCGATTTATGGCGATGACGAAGTGATCCGCACCCTCGACAATCCGATTCGTGCTGACGGCGGCATCTGCGTGTTGCGCGGTAACCTGGCGCCACTCGGGGCTGTGCTCAAGCCGTCCGCCGCCACGGCTGAACTGATGCAGCATCGCGGCCGTGCGGTGGTGTTCGAGAACTTCGACATGTACAAGGCGCGGATCAACGATCCGGAACTGGATGTGGATGCCAACTCGATCCTGGTCATGAAAAACTGCGGGCCGAAGGGTTATCCGGGCATGGCCGAAGTCGGCAACATGGGCCTGCCGGCCAAACTGCTGGCCCAGGGCGTGACCGACATGGTGCGCATTTCCGATGCGCGCATGAGCGGCACGGCGTACGGCACCGTTGTTCTGCATGTCGCTCCGGAAGCGGCGGCTGGCGGGCCATTGGCGGCAGTGAAGGAAGGCGACTGGATCGAACTCGATTGCGCCACTGGCCGTTTGCACCTGGACATCCCGGACGCCGAACTCGCCGCGCGCATGGCTGACCTGCAACCACCGCAGCAATTGCTGGTGGGCGGCTATCGTCAGCTGTACATCGACCATGTGCTGCAAGCGGACCAAGGCTGCGACTTCGACTTCCTGGTCGGCTGCCGCGGCGCTGAAGTGCCGCGCCACTCTCACTGACATACGAACCTCTGTGGGAGCGGCCAGCTCCCACATTGGAATGCATTTCACATATGGGAGCCAGCTGCCGGCGATGGGGCAGCACAGGCGATATAAATTACCGCTTGACCAAGAAGAACGATCGTTCTACTGTTTGCAACATGAACGAAATCACTAGCTACGACACACGCGACATCATTCTGGATGTCACCGAAAAGTTGATCTACAAAAGTGGCATCGCCGCCACGGGCATGGATCTTCTGGTGAAGACCGCCGGCGTCTCCCGAAAAAGCATCTACCGCTACTTCGCCAACAAGGAGGAGCTGACCGTCGCCGCCCTGCAACGCCGCGACCAACGCTGGATGCTCTGGTACAGAAGCGAAGTCGGACAGGCCGAAACCCCGGCCGATCGCCTGCTCAACCTGTTTACCGTGCTCAAGTCCTGGTTCGCCTCCGAAGGCTTTCGCGGCTGCGCGTTCATCAACACCAGCGGCGAAACCGGCGACCCGCAAGACCCCGTTCGCCTGGTCGCCAAGGACCACAAACAGAAGCTGCTCGACTACGTGTGCGAGCTGTGTACCGAACATGGTGCCGAGGATCCGCAGTTGCTGGCCAAACAGCTGCTGATCCTGATCGATGGTGCCATTACCGTGGCGCTTGTAATGGGTGATCACAGTGCCGCCGATAATGCGCAATGCATGGCGCGGAAGTTATTGGACCTGTAGAAACTTAATCAAGCTCGACAACTTGTCTACAACTTTAATTTGATTCGGAGATCTGAAATGTCCAACGCCGAAGTTCGCCCGCCATTGCCGCCGTTCACCCGTGAATCGGCCATCGAAAAAGTACGCCTGGCCGAAGATGGCTGGAACTCCCGCGACCCGGAACGTGTGTCGCTGGCCTACACCCTGGACACCAAGTGGCGTAACCGCGCCGAGTTCGCCTACAACCGCGAAGAAGCCAAGGGTTTCCTGACGCGCAAGTGGGCCAAGGAACTGGACTATCGCCTGATCAAGGAGCTCTGGGCATTTACCGGCAACCGCATAGCCGTGCGATACGCCTATGAATGGCACGACGATTCGGGCAACTGGTTCCGCTCCTACGGCAACGAGAACTGGGAGTTCGACGAGAACGGTTTGATGGCCAATCGGTTTGCCTGCATCAACGACATGCCGATCAAGGAAAGCGAGCGCAAGTTCCACTGGCCGCTGGGCCGTCGTCCTGATGATCATCCGGGTTTGTCGGATCTTGGCCTGTAACCACTAATCCCCCTGTAGGAGTTGCCGCAGGCTGCTCCTACAGGGTACGGGTTTGGTCAGGCGACTTTGAGCTGCGCCTCAGCTTCTAACTCCCGCACCAACGGCAACACCCGCTTGCCGAAATATTCCACCTCCTCCTGAAAGTGCAGGAACCCCGCCAGCACCAGGTCCACACCCACCGCTTTGAGTGCCACGATGCGCTCGGCGATTTGCTGCGGCGTGCCGATCAGGTTGGTCTTGAAGCCGTCGTTGTATTGCACCAGATCCTCGAAGGTCGATTTCGCCCAGTTACCCTCACCTTCCGGCGACGCCCTGCCTGCCTGTTTTGCCGCATCGCCAAAGGCATTCACCGCTTCCGGGTCGGCCTGATCGATGATTTGCGCCAGCACCGCACGGGCTTCCTCTTCGGTATCACGGGCGATCACAAACGCATTCACGCCGACCTTCACCGAATGACCGTTCGCTGCAGCCTTGGTGCGAATGTCATCGACCTGGGCCTTGATGCCTTCCGGGGTATTGCCGTTGGTGAAATACCAATCCGACACCCGCGCTGCCATGTCCCTCGCCGCACGGGAACTGCCACCCTGAAAGATTTCCGGCTGACCCAACGGTTTGGGTTTGAGGCTGTAATTGTCGAAGCGGTAGAAGTCGCCGCGGAAGGTGAAGTTGTCCTGGGACCAGATACCTTTGAGCGAACGGATGAACTCCTCGGAACGGCGATAGCGCTCGTCGTGTTCCAGCCAATGTTCGCCGATCGCCTGAAACTCGCCCTTGAACCAGCCGCTAACGATGTTCACGGCGATGCGGCCGTTAGTGAGTTGATCGATGGTCGCCAGTTGCTTGGCTGCCAGCGCCGGTTGCCATGGGCCCGGCAGGATCGCGGCAATGACTTTCAGGTTCGTCGTCGCCGCCAGCAGCGCATGACTGAACGCCACCGACTCGTGCTGAAACTCCGCGCCGTAACCCGCAGTAAAACGAATCTGCGTCAGGGCATATTCGAACCCGGCCGCTTCAGCCAGTTGCGCCAGTTTGCGGTTGTAGTCGATGCCCCAATCGGTCCGTTGCTCGATCTTGCTGACCACCAGCCCACCGCTGACGTTCGGCACCCAGTAGGCAAATTTTACGGCTTGCTGACTCATTGGCATGTCCTCGGGACTTTAGGGAGTTTCTGGACCAGAGCAGCAAGCGTGCCAGTGCTGAGTCAGGGCTTGTGACCCCACTGACTTTAGCCATGCGAAAGCCCCTGTAGGAGTGAGCCTGCTCGCGATAGCGGCGGAACATTCAGCATATTTGTCGACTGGATTGCCGCTATCGCGAGCAGGCTCAATCCCACAATGATTCGGGTGTGCCTGGGGCAAATTGCTGTTGCGCTGTTGATGCAGCAACAGTTCGGACCGCCTCGAAACCCGAATCCCCCGCAAACCCTGGTTGCATTCATCCGGCATGGACCGTGCAATACCCCTGGCATCCACTGCCAATTCAAGGAACTGTTCCATGACCGAACACCAGATAATCAATCCGCTGTCCGTGGGTACTGACTACGAAACACTGGCGAGCCGATTCCGGCCGATTTTCCAGCGCATCGCCGCCGGCGCCGTGGAGCGTGAACAGTCGCGCACGCTGCCGCATGAGCCGATCCAATGGCTGAAAAAAGCCGGGTTTGGCGCCGTGCGGGTGCCGGTCGAATACGGCGGTGGCGGCGCTTCGGTGCCGCAGTTGTTTGAACTGCTGATCGAACTGGCCGAGGCCGACTCGAACGTGCCCCAGGCGTTGCGCGGCCACTTTGCCTTTGCCGAGGATCGCCTGAATTCGCCAGCGGGTACGGCACGGGATGTCTGGTTCAAACGCTTCGTCGACGGTGACATCGTCGGCTGCGCCTGGACCGAAATCGGTAACGTGGCCATCGGCGACGTGGTCACCAAAGTCTCACCTGATGGCGATAGGTGGCGGCTCAACGGCGAGAAGTTCTACAGCACCGGCAGCCTGTTTTCCGACTGGATCGATGTCTACGCCCAACGCAGCGACACCGGCGGCGACGTTATTGCCGCGGTGCGCACCCATCAGCCCGGGATCGTGCAGAGCGATGATTGGGATGGGTTCGGCCAACGCACCACCGGCAGCGGCACGTCTCGCTTTGTCGACGCGGAAGTTGAAGCTGAGAACGTCCTCGACTTCGCCACCCGCTTCAAATACCAGACCGCCTTCTATCAATTGGTGCTGCTTGCGACCCTGGCCGGGATTGGCCGCGCAGCGTTGCGCGATGTCGCCCGTCACGTACGCGAACGCCAACGCATCTACAGCCATGGCAATGCCCAGCGAGTCAGCGACGACGCTCAAGTTCAGCATGTGGTCGGTGACATTGCCGCCTGGGTGTATGCCGCCGAGGCCAGTGCCTTGAGGGCGGCGCATCCGGCGCAGCAGGCCTATGTGGCGCGCTTCTCGGGCGACGAAGCATGGGAACGCGCAGCCAACGTGTCAGCGGAAATCGAATCGGCGAAAGCGCAAGTGGTGGTCACGGAGCTGATCCAGCGCGCGACCACACAGTTGTTCAACGCACTGGGCGCTTCGGACATTCGCCAGGGCAAGGCGCTGGACCGGCATTGGCGCAATGCGCGCACCGTGTCCTCGCATAACCCGGTGATCTACAAGGCACGGATTGTCGGGGATTGGGTGGTCAACGGCACGGAGCCGCCGTTTGTGTGGCAGATAGGCAATGGACCGCAGTCCAAAATTTAAGAGTTCACCCGATCCCGTTGGGGATCATGTCGGATCGGTCGCCGCAAAGGTCGGATATGGGTAAGATGGCGCCCCTTCCCCGCAGCCCTTTGCTGCACCCGCCGATTAAGCCGATTCCATGCCTTTCGAACTCAGCGTTGACCTCACCACCCTGGCCATCCTGGCCATTGTCGCTTTCATTGCCGGTTTCATCGATGCCATTGCCGGTGGTGGCGGTCTGTTGACCACCCCGGCCCTGCTCACCGCTGGCCTGCCGCCGCATCTGGTGCTGGGCACCAACAAGCTCAGTTCGACCTTCGGCTCGGCGACGGCCAGTTTCACCTTCTACCGACGCAAGCTGTTCCATCCCAAGCAATGGACGCATGCGATTGTCGGCACGCTGATCGGCGCACTGACCGGTGCAGTGGTCGCGCACTACCTGCCGGCGGAATGGCTGAACAAGATGCTGCCAGTGATCGTGTTTGGTTGCGGTCTCTACCTGCTGTTTGGCGGTACGCCGAAAGCGCCGCTGGACAGCGATGCACCGATCAAGAAAAAGTGGCAATCGACCCAAGGTTTCAGCCTGGGTTTCTACGATGGCGTGGCCGGGCCCGGCACTGGCGCGTTCTGGACCGTCAGCAGCCTGTTGCTCTATCCCATCGACCTGGTCAAGGCCAGCGGTGTGGCACGCAGCATGAATTTCGTCAGCAACATCGCTGCGCTGTCGGTGTTCGTGTTTTCCGGGCAAGTGGACTGGATCATCGGCCTGTGCATGGGCCTGTCGGTGATGGTCGGTGCTTTTTTCGGTGCTCGCACCGCCATCAGCGGCGGCGCGAAGTTCATTCGTCCGGTGTTCATCACCGTCGTGCTGGGGCTGACCGTGCGGCTAGCCTGGCAGCACTGGTTCAGCGTGACCTAAACGTCGGGCCACGTAGACGTCGATCAGGTAACGGGCAATCGAGCGAGACGCCGGTAACGGCGGCAGCTCGTGCACGTTGAACCACTGGGCGTCTTCGATCTCGTCTTCCTGACAGACAATCTCGCCACCGGCGTATTCGGCATGGAAGCCGAGCATCATCGAGTGCGGGAACGGCCAGCACTGGCTGCCCAGGTACTGGATGTTCTTGACCTCGATCCGCACCTCTTCGCGCACCTCGCGAATCAGGCAATCCTCAGCCGATTCACCCGGTTCGGCGAACCCCGCCAGCGTGCTGTAAACACCGGTGACGAACCGTGGCGAGCGCGCCAGCAGCACTTCATCACCACGGGTCACCAGCACGATCATGCTCGGTGAAATCCGCGGATAGCTGCGCATATCGCACGGCTGGCAATACATCGCCCGTTCACGCGGCACCTGAGTCATGGCCTGACCGCAGTTGCCGCAAAAGCGGTGTTCACGGGCCCAGGTGCCGATTTGCGCGGCGTAACCAAGGACCTTGTACAGCGTGTGATCGCCTTCGAGCATGAACGCCCGCAAGCCTTTCCAGTTGCAGCCCGGCACGTCGCTGTGACTGCGCAGTTCCAGCAGGTACACGGGCTCACCGTCGAGGTGGCCGATGCCATGTTCGGCGAGAATCGACAAGTCCTGGCGCTTGAGCCACTCACGCGGAAACAGCGCGCCATTGTCATCGAACAAGAAGCCTTCCGGGCTACGCGCCACGGCCCAGCCGCCGGGTTGGTCAGTGTCCAGTACTGCAGTGGTCCAGCGTGAAGTCATTTTTCAATCAATCCAGAAATTCGGGTTTCTGTTTGCTCATATGGGCGGCCATGGCCACGCGCAAGTCAGTGGATTGCAACATGGCGGCGTTCCAGGTGGCGACGTATTCGAGGCCGTCATCAATGCGGTGATCACGCATGTAGCTGATCATCTCCTTGGTGCCGGTGACGGCAATCGGCGACTTGCTCGCAATCTCGCGGGCAATGCCCATGACGCCGTCGAGCAGGCTGGCGGTGTCGCTGTAGACGCGATTGACCAGGCCCATGCCACGCGCTTCTTCGGCGCCGAAGGTGCGACCAGTGTAAGCCAGTTCACGCAGCATGCCGTCACCGATGATCCGCGGCAAGCGTTGCAGCGTGCCGACGTCGGCGGCCATGCCAATGTCGATTTCCTTGATCGAGAATTGCGCGTCTTCGGCGGCGTAACGCATGTCGCAAGCGGCGATCAGATCGATGGCACCGCCCAGGCAATAACCCTGGATGGCCGCGAGCACCGGTTTGCGGCAGTTGTCGACGGCGTTGAACGACGCTTGCAGGGTCAGGATCTTGCGTCGCAGCAGGCGCGCGTTGCGCCCGACGTCCTTGCCCATTTCATTGGCTACGCCGGCCAGCATCATCAGGTCGATGCCCGAAGAGAAATGCTTGCCGGCACCGCTCAGCACCACCACGCGCACTTCGTCGGTGTCGTCGATCCACTGGAAAATCTCGACGATCTCACTCCAGAACGCGGCGTTCATCGAGTTGATCTTTTCCGGGCGATTGATCTGCACATGAGCGATTTTATCGACCAGTTCGACGCTGAACGCGGTGTATTGAGACATGCTAGTGATCCTTTACCGGGCAAAAAAGAGGCCCGAACTATAACAAGGCATCGAGGCGGGCAGTAAGGCAGTGGTTCGGCCAAATGCGGGACTGCTTTTTGATTGTCGGAGTCTGGACGGGCCTCATCGCTAGCAGCTAGCTCCCACAGAGGTTTTGTATGCACCGCAAGTCCAATGTAGGAGCCAGCCTGCTGGCGATAGGCTCACCACCAATCTACCGCCCCTTCACCGCCACAAACACCGCCGTCTCGTACGGCACCGTCACCACATCCCGCCCCCGCAACTCAGGCTCGCCCGCGATCATCGCCCTGATCTGCTCATCGACTTTCGCCCGCTCAGCCTCGGGCAGCGCAGAAATGAAACTGGTTGAACGCACCCGATTGAAAATCACATCCTCCGGCGACCCGGTATGCCCATGGCTGAAATGCTGTGCCTGCAACGTCCCGAAGGCCGGATGCGGAAACACCCGCCGCCAGGCTCCGGTGTAGTAGCGCGGCGTATCGCCTTCCTGCGCACTGACGATTGCTTCCAGCTTCGGCATCCAGCTGACACGGATGTCACGCAGATTCCACACCAAGCCCAACCGGCCGCCGGGCTTGAGTACGCGGGCGATTTCATCGAGCGCCTCTTTGCTGGCAAACCAGTGGAACGCCTGGGCACAGACCACCACATCCACCGAGGCATCCGGCAACGGCAAGTCTGTGGCGATGGCGTTCACAGCCAATACGTCGGGATAGGCCTCGGACAGTTTTTCCAGCATCTGCGCCACCGGCTCCACGGCAATCACCTGCGCCCCGGTCGCCACCAGTCGGCCAGTAAACTTGCCGGTGCCGGCGCCAAGATCGATCACCGTTTTATCCGCGTTAAGCCCGAGAGTGTCCGTCAGCCAGTCGGCTATTTGCGGCGGATAATCCGGGCGCCCGCGCACATAAGTATCAGCGCCAACTTTGTAACCGGCGGCCGCCGTGTGGTGAACCTGATCTTTCATGGCAGAACTCCAGGTCAATGAAGGGTATCAACGAGCATAACCGGTCAAATTGAGCTTTCCTTGCAGAGAACGTCACAAAAAAATGAATAATTGTTCACGCTGTGGTGTTCATGTTTCGACAGTCACCAGCACTCAAATTTTACGGCCTGTTTGACGTCCCAACCCTGACACCCGTGGAGCTTTACACATGAACAACCGCTTCTCGATTTTCACGGCACCCTTGATGCTTGCTGTCGTGCTGTCCGGCTCGCAGGCATGGGCCAACGGCGAGGAAGACACGCCCGCCAAGCCGCAGTGCCCCAGGGATCAGGTGTTCGACACCAAGGCGCAGAAATGCGTCAAGCAGACGAACAAACAGGTCTCGGACGCCGATCGCACCAATTACGCCTATCAACTGGCCAAGGATGGTCGCTACGAAGAAGCCCTGGCGCTGCTCGATACGCTCAACGAGCCCAACACCGCCAAAGCCCTGAACTATCGCGGCTACGCTACGCGTAAACTGGGGCGCACCGACGAAGGCATCGGTTTTTACCTGCAATCGGTCAAACTGGATCCGCAGTACGCGCAGGTTCGCGAGTATCTTGGCGAAGCTTATGTGATAAAGGGTCAGCTGGATCTCGCCCAGGAACAGTTGCAGAAGATCAAATCGATTTGCGGCAACACCACCTGCGAGGAGTACCAGGACCTGGCCGAAGCCATCAACGATTCATCGAAAACCTGACACCGCGAACAGACGGAGGTCGTTATCGCCAGCGATCAGGCAATACGAACAGAACTGGGCCAGCACTTGGCGCGTTTGTGGCGCTACGGCCTGTTGCTGTCCCGGCAACGGCATGTCGCGGAAGACCTGGTGCAGGCCACCTGCGTGCGGGCGCTGGAACGGGCCGCGCAATTTGCGCCCGGTACGCGAATGGACCATTGGCTGATGAGCATTCTGCATTCGATCTGGCTCAACGAAGTGCGAGCGCGTCGGGTGCGTCACGGGCAGGGCACGATAGAGGGTGAAGAAGTGTTGTCGTTCGACGGTGAGTACGTAGCGCAAACCCATGTCATGGCGGCGCAAGTCATCCGCCGCGTCGATGCGCTGCCTGAAACCCAGAGGGAAACGGTGTTTCTGGCCTATGTCGAAGGCTTGAGTTATCGCGAAGTCGCCGAAGTGCTGCAGGTGCCCATCGGCACCGTGATGAGTCGCCTCGCGGCCGCCCGGAGCAAACTGGCCGAGCACCCGCCGTTGCAGTCCGTGCCGAACCCTTCCAGCGGAGAACATCGATGAACGCGAAACTCTCGGACGAGCAACTGGTGGCGTACCTCGATGACCAGCTCGACACCGAACAGCGCCAGCGCATCGACGCCGCCATTGCCGAAGACCCGATGCTCGGCCTGCGCCTGCAATGGCTGAACCGCAGCAGCCTGCCGTTCAAGGCCGCCTACGACGAAGTGAGTCGGCAAGCACCGATGGATCGCCTGCAAGGCATGCTCGACGCCCTGCCCTCGCCGGCCCGCCCGCCGCTCAGTCGCCGTTGGTTCCTCGCTGCGGCTGCCGGACTGGTGATGGGCGGTGTGCTGTCGGATCGTCTGTTCCTCGGTTGGCAAGCGAGTCAGGAGAAAGAAAACTGGCGGCAATTGGTGGCCGATTACATGGTGCTTTACGTGCCGCAAACCCTCGACCACCTGCCCGGCGACGAAGCGGCCCAGCGCAGCCAACTGCGCACGATCGATTCACTGCTGGGTGTGAACCTCACCCCCGCACAACTGACTCTGCCACGTGCCGAACTCAGGCGCGCGCAAATCCTTGAATACGACGGCGTCCCCATCGCCCAGATCAGCTACCTCGACCCGGTCCACGGCCCCATGGCGCTGTGCATCACCCGCTCCGACAGCGGCACCCGGCATTTCGCCCAAGAGCGGCGGCGCGGGATGAACATTGTCTATTGGGCAGACATGGAGCATGCGTGGATGTTGATCGGGCATAACTCAATGCCGGATCTGGAAGGCATGGCCAAGGTGTTGCGTGGTCGATTGAACGTGTAAGCGCACGTCAGGATGGCGTCGGCAACCACAACCTGAAGCGTGCGCCACCCAACGGCGACGCTTGCACCGTCAACGTCCCGCCCTGCGCCTCCAGCGCCCGGCGACTGATCGCCAGCCCCAGGCCAAACCCGCCCGTTGCCCGATCACGACTGCGGTCCAGCCGATAGAACGGTTCGAAAATCCGCTCGCGCTCATCGTCCGGAATGCCGATGCCGTCATCGTCGACCCAGATTTCACAGCCTTTGGGGCACACCTGCACACCGATCTGGATGCGCTTTTCGCAGTAGCGCATGGCGTTGCGCAGCAGGTTTTGCAGGGCGCGGGCGGTCAACCGTGGGTCGAGGGTGAAGCGTTCGAGCTGGCCGTGGAGCAGCACGTCGATGACGATGTCCGGCGATTGCTCGTCATCGACGCTGCCCAGAATGCTGTCGATGAATTCGTCCAGCGACACCTCGACCTGTTCCGGCACCCGCGCCGGGTTTTGCAGGCGGCTGTAGGACAAAAGCTCCAGCACCAGCTCATCGAGTTCGCGAATGTGATCGACCAAGCCTTGCAGACGCTCGCGGCTGGTGGCCGGCAAGTCGTCGGACAGGGCCAGCGCCAAGCCGAAGTCCAGGCGCGTCAACGGCGTGCGCAGTTCATGGGAAACCGCGTTAAGCAGATCCCGCTGCTGGTTCAGCAGGTTTTCGATATCGCCGGCCATG
The DNA here is from genome assembly GCF_054070755.1 of Pseudomonas sp. SDO5591_S426. NCBI lineage: Bacteria > Pseudomonadati > Pseudomonadota > Gammaproteobacteria > Pseudomonadales > Pseudomonadaceae > Pseudomonas > Pseudomonas sp. SDO5591_S426. The sequence goes on from NZ_JBSVXD010000148.1 coordinate 13,562, forward strand.
GTGTCGAAGACGTTGGCCAGGCTGCCGATGTTGGAACTCGGCGCGATCTGCGTGCGTTCGCCCAAGTGGCCCTTGCCGAAGCGCTCGGCCGCGCTTTTGAGGCGCTCCAGATCACGCCAGTGCGGACGCAGCCACAGCAACAGGCATGCGAGCATGGTCGCGCCGATCAGCACGTTGATGCTCCAGTACAACAGGCTGACATCCATCGGATCCGGTGGCACCACCATTTGCACCACGGTCTGCTCATTCAGCGGCGCCACCGCCAACGTGCGCCAGCCCCAATCACCGACGCGGACCACATTCTCACCGCGCTGCAATCGCTGCTGCTCATCAGGCGACAGACCGGGATCGTCATTGTCGCTGAGCACGATGTGCAGCGGATCAAATTCCTTGTCCATCTCCGCCGCCAGCGCCGGCCATTCCTCGCTCGGCACGGCTTTGAACTGCTTGACGATGAGCGTTTGCAGGCCTCGGGAATAATCGAGGTTGTAGGTGATAAAGCGCTCGTGGAAGACCTTGATCACCAGGTCCGGCACTAAATAAATCGCTGCGCTGAACGAGACGATGGTCACCAGGTACAGGCGAAAGAGGATTCTGAACATCGGCTCAGCATTCCCACTCGGAACGGCTGAACAGGTAACCCTTGCCCCACACAGTCTTGATCTTGCGCGCCTCACCAGCATGGTCGTCGAATTTGCGCCGCAGCTTGGAGATCGCCACGTCCACCGAGCGGTCGGTGCCGTTGAACTCAATGCCGCGCAGGCGTTGCAGGATCTGGTCGCGGCTCAATACTTCGCCGGCATGCCGGGCGAGCACCACCAGCAGGTTGTATTCGCCGCTGGATAGCTCGACCAGTTGACCGCGCCAGGTCACGGTGCGCTCCGACAGATCAATACAGAGGTTGCCCATCAGAATGCGGTCGTTGGCGGTTTGCGGTTCGCTGAGGCTGCTGCGCCGCAACAAAGTACGCACCCGCGCCAGCAAGACGCGTGGCTCGCAGGGTTTGGTGACGTAATCGTCGGCGCCCATTTCCAGGCCGAGTACTTGATCGTGGCTGTCGTCGCGGGCGGTGAGCATCAGGATCGGCAGCGTCGCCGAATCGGCGCGCAGCAAGCGGCAGACTTGCAAACCATCGAGGCCGGGCAGCATCAGGTCGAGGATCACCAGGTCCGGAGGATTGAGCCGCGCCCGCTCGCGCACATGATCGCCACGACCGATCACGCTGACGGAGTAGCCGTTGCGCTCAAGATAGCTGGCGATCAGTTCGGCGAGGGCGGTGTCGTCTTCGACCAGGAGGATGTTGGGCATGGGTGTTTCCAGAAGGTGCAGTGGCGCCGGTCAGGGCCTTATCGCTGGCAAGCCAGCTCCCACAGGGTCTGATGTGAACACAAATTGTG
>NZ_JBSVXD010000149.1:0-14931 GCF_054070755.1 Pseudomonas sp. SDO5591_S426
AGCGCCCCCAAATGAGAGACTGCTGCGCAGCCCAGCGGGAGCAAGCTCCCTCGCCACAGGGTCGGTGTCAATCCACTGATCGCGGTAACTGCAGGGTCACCCGCAACCCGCCTTCACGCAGGTTTTGCAGGCTGACCTCACCGCCATGGCTATGGGCAATGTTACGGGCGATCCCCAGCCCCAACCCATACCCCTGCTGTTGCCCGGCCAACCGGAAGTGCGGTTCAAAGACTTGCTCCAGCCGCTGTTCCGGAACCCCCGGTCCTTCATCGTCGACATGCAGGACAAATGCGCTGTCGTCGTCATCGATGTGCAGATGCGCGTTCTGCCCGTACTTCAACGCATTGTCGATCAGGTTGCCGATGCAGCGCTTGAGCGCCAGCGGTTTACCCGGATAAGCCGCGAGCGCCCGCCCTTGCTGGGTCACGCGGCCGTTGCCGTTTGGCGCCAGATACGGCTCCACCAGACAATCCAGGACGTGATTAAGATCCACCGGCTCGATGTTCTCGTGGATGTCAGTGTCTTTCACGCATTGCAGCGCGCCTTTGACCAGCAGCTCCAGCTCATCCAGATCACGGCCGAACTTGGCTTGCAGTTTTTCGTCTTCGAGTAATTCGACGCGCAGACGCAGCCGGGTAATCGGCGTGCGAAGGTCGTGGGAAATCGCGCTGAACAACTGGCTACGTTCGGTCAGATAGCGGCTGATGCGTTCGCGCATGGTGTTGAACGCGCGCCCCACTTCAACCACTTCGCTGCCACCACCTTCGGCCACCGGCTCGACGTCGGCGCCCAGCGACAGATCCCGCGCCGCCCGCGCCAAACGCTTGAGCGGTCGGCTCTGCCAGTGCACCAGCAGGCCGATGAACAACAGCAAGAAACCGCTGGTGAGAACGATGAACCACACCTGCTGCGCCGGCAGGCCTTGCTCTTCAAGACTGGTGTACGGCTCGGGCAGCAACGAGGCGATATACAACCATTCGCCCGGTGCCATTTGAATCTGCGTGACCAACACGGGCGGGTTCACCGGTTCCAGGGTCAGCGCGTAGTGCGCCCAGGAGCGTGGCAGCTCATCGAGCTTCAGGCCGGCATTGAAAATCCGCAGATCCTCGGGACTTACGAAGGACACCGAAATATCAGTGTCGTGACCCAAGGACTGTCGCAGCACTTCGTCCACCGCTTTCATCACCGCAGCCTTGCGCGGGGTGATCGGCAGGACTTCCATTCCGAGCGGTTTGTCGTTGAGCGTCACCACGAACCGCGTGCCGCCCATGCTGCGCAACTGGTCGAGCACCAGCGGTCGATAGGCCACCGGCAACGAACGAAAGTAACTGACGCTGGCCGTCATCGAATGCGCCAGGCTGCGAGCACTGGTGACCAGTCCTTCAAGCTGCGTGGCGCGCAGTTGCGACACCCAGATCACGCTCGATAACGTCTGGGCGAACAACACTGCAAGCAAGGTCAGCAACAACATGCGGCCGAGCAGCGAGCGCGGCACCGGCACCCGTTCTGCGAGTTTGCGCAGGGACTCAGTGACCATTGCTGGCAATCACATTGGCTGCCAATTGATAACCGCTGCCGCGTACGGTGCGAATCAGTCGCGGCGGTTTTTCCGTGTCGCGCAAACGCTGACGCAGACGACTGACTGCCATGTCGACGATGCGATCGAGCGGCATCAAATCACGGCCACGGGTGGCGTTGCCAATGGTGTCGCGGTCGAGGATTTGCTGAGGGTGATCGAGGAAAAGTTTCAACAAGGCGAAATCGGCACCAGACAGAATCACCTCTTCACCGTCGATGTGAAACAGACGATGGCTGACCATGTCCAGCCGCCAGTCATCGAAGGCCAGCACTTCACCGCCGTTGCGCTCCTGACCGAATTGCGCGCGGCGCAACAGGGCCTTGATGCGCGCCTGCAATTCACGGGGGCTGAAAGGTTTACCGAGATAGTCGTCGGCGCCCAGTTCCAGACCGATGACCCGGTCGGCCTCGTCGGAGCTGGCCGTGAGCATGATGATCGGCACCTGCGCCCGTCGCGGGTGCTGGCGAATCCAGCGGCACAGACTGAATCCGTCTTCGTCCGGCAGCATCACATCGAGGATCACCAGGTCACTGGGCTCGTCGTTCAAGGCCTGGCGGAAACCGGCGCCATCGGGCGTGGTACGCACCTGAAACCCGGCGCGGGTCAGGTAGGTGTCCAGCAACTCGCGTATCTCTTGATCGTCATCGACCAACAAAATCGACTTGTTGACTGAGCTCACTTCGAAGGCATCCTTGTTGTTGGAATTGGGGCGGATTATGCCTGATGAACCTCGGATATTTGTTGCCTGTTCTGGCTTCATCGCTGGCAAGCCAGCTCCAACAAGGGTCTGTGTAGCTCACAAAACCTGTGGGAGCTGGCTTGCCAGCGATGAAGGCGACACGGTCTCAAGCCTGTTCGAGCGCTACTCCCGCGCCAACAAGGCCCGAATACGGCGCCGTCACCAGCCACACCGGAATCCCCTTGAAGTAGTCGCTCATGCAACCCTTGTCGGCGAAGCATCGGGCGAAACCGCTTTCGAGGAAGAAATCGGCAAATCGTGGAATCACTCCTCCCACGATATACACCCCACCGCGCCCACCGGTGGTCAGCACGTTGTTGCCGGCCACGCGACCGAGCCAGCAGCAGAATTGTTCGAGCACCTCCAAGGCAATCGGGTCGCCCGCCAGACCGGCAGCCGTAATCGCCTCCGGGGTTTCGAGCACAGGTTCATGCCCGTCAACGGCGCAGATCGCCCGGTAAACCCGTGGCAACCCGCCGCCACTCAACGCCGTTTCCGCGCTGACATGACCAATCTCGCTGGAGATGTGCTGCCACAACTGGGTTTCGCGCGGACTGCTCAGCGGCAAGTCGACGTGACCACCCTCCCCCGGCAACGCGGCAAACCGGCCTTCGCCCAGATCGAGCAAAGTACCGACGCCCAAACCGGTGCCCGGACCGATCACCACCGCCGGGCGCAACGGCTCCGGCGTGCCTTCGCAGACCACGCGGAATTCGCCGGGCTGCAAACGGGTCATGCCCAACGCCATGGCCGAGAAATCGTTGACCAGCAACAGCTGATCGACCTGCAAGGTCTGGCAGAAACCCTTGCGACTCAAACGCCAGTGATTGTTGGTGAACTTGAATTCGTCGCCGCTCACCGGGCCGGCCACCGACAGGCACACCGAGCCGATCGACCCCGGCGCCAGGCCGAGCCCGCTCAGGTACAGGCTGATCGCCTCTTCCGGGCTGGCGTGGTCGGCCGTCGCCAGCACCTGGACGCTTTCCAGTTGCTGGTTTTTCCACAACGCGAACCGTGCGTTGGTCCCACCGATGTCACCGACCAAAGCCAGTTTCAATTAAGCGTCTCCAGGGCAGAAGTGAAGGCGCTGGCCCCCTGCTCTGCGGAGCTGAAGGCCATGCGCATAAAACCAAACAGTTCGCGACCGGTGCCGATGTTGTTGCCCAACAGGCCCTTGGCCGGCGTGCGCGCTGCGAATTCTTCGGCGTCCACCTTAAGCTCCAGGGTGCCTTTGACGCCATCGACGCGGATGATATCGCCCTCTTGCACCCGCGCCAAAGCGCCACCGACATAAGCTTCGGGGCTGACGTGAATCGCCGCCGGGATTTTCCCCGACGCGCCGGACATGCGCCCGTCGGTCACCAGCGCAACCTTGAAGCCGCGATCCTGCAATACACCGAGGAACGGCGTCATCTTGTGCAGCTCCGGCATGCCGTTGGAACGCGGGCCCTGGAAACGCATTACCGCGACAAAATCTTTCTCCAGCAAACCGGCCTTGAACGCATCGGCCAAGTCCTGCTGATCCTGGAACACCATGGCCGGTGCTTCGACGATCTGGTTTTCAAGCGCCACAGCCGAAACCTTCATCACACCGCGACCGAGATTGCCTTCCATCACACGCAAGCCGCCCTCTGGCGAGAACGCACGAGCGACCGGACGCAGAATGCTTTCATCGAGGCTTTCGGTGATGCCTTCACGCCAGACCAGTTCGCCGTTGTCGAGGAACGGTTCCTGGGTGTAGCGGCTCAGGCCGTGGCCCATGACGGTGTTGACGTTTTCGTGGAGCAACCCGGCGTCCAGCAGTTCGCGGATCAGGAACGACATGCCGCCCGCTGCCTGGAAGTGGTTGATGTCGGCCTTGCCGTTCGGGTAGACGTGACTCAGGGTCGGCACCACCTCGGAGAGGTCGGCCATGTCCTGCCAGGTCAGTTGAATGCCTGCCGCCATGGCGATGGCCGGCATGTGCAGGGTGTGGTTGGTCGAGCCGCCAGTCGCGTTCAGCGCGACGATGGAGTTGACCAGCGAACGCTCGTCGACGATTTCGCCGATCGGCATGAAGTTGCCGTTCTGCTTGGTCAGGCGCGTCACTTGGTGCGCGGCTTCGCGGGTCAGGGCATCGCGCAGCGGCGTGTTCGGGTTGACAAAAGAAGCGCCCGGCAAGTGCAGGCCCATGACTTCCATCAGCAATTGGTTAGTGTTGGCGGTGCCGTAGAAAGTGCAGGTGCCGGGGCTGTGGTAGGAGTTCATTTCCGACTCCAGCAGCTCCTCGCGGCTGGCCTTGCCCTCGGCATAACGCTGGCGCACGTCGGCTTTCTGCTTGTTGGAAATACCGGAAACCATCGGCCCGCCCGGCACGAAGATCATCGGCAGATGACCGAAGCGCAGCGCGCCCATCATCAGGCCCGGGACGATCTTGTCGCAGATGCCGAGCATCAGCGCGCCATCAAACATGTTGTGGGACAGCGCCACGGCGGTGGACAGCGCGATCACTTCGCGGCTCGGCAGGCTCAGCTCCATGCCCGGCTCGCCCTGGGTTACGCCATCGCACATGGCCGGAGTGCCACCGGCGAACTGGCCGACGGAGCCGATTTCGCGCAGGGCTTTCTTGATCAGTTCAGGGAAGACTTCGTACGGCTGGTGCGCCGAGAGCATGTCGTTATATGACGAAACAATCGCAATGTTGGCGGAGTTCATCATCCGCAGGCTGTTCTTGTCGTCGCTGCCGCAACCGGCCACGCCGTGGGCGAAGTTGGCGCATTGCAGCTTGCCGCGCATCGGACCGTCGCTGGCCGCACCGCGAATCAATGCAAGGTAAGCCTCACGCGTGGCGCGGCTGCGGGCGATAAGCCGTTCGGTGACCTCAAGGACGCGGGGATGCATGTGTAGAACTCCAGGCTAACGGATGTGGCGACCTGATTGTCTATGCTGATCAAAGGCCGGTGTCGATGGGATGACAGACGGTTTTCTTGATCGGTTGGACCAGTTGATTCAGGTCACTCGTTGTAGATTGAACAAAATATTGCCATCAAAAAGGCTTGTTTTCTATTTTTTTGCGAATAATCTTGTAATTCCAACAACAAAACGACGGTAGCGCTGATAAATGACTCTTCGAATCGCAATCAATGGTTTTGGCCGTATTGGCCGTAACGTCCTGCGCGCACTCTATACCCAGGGCTACCGTCAGGATCTGCAGATCGTTGCCATCAACGATCTGGGGGACAGCGCAATCAACGCGCACTTGCTCAAATACGACACTGTTCACGGCACGTTCGACGCCGATGTCCAGCACGATCAGGAAAGCCTGACCGTCAACGGCGACCGTATCGCGGTCAGTGCCATTCGCAATCCGGCCGACCTGCCTTGGGCCGCTGAAAAGATTGATGTGGTGTTCGAATGCACCGGTCTGTTCACCGACCGCGCCAAGGCCGCCGCGCATATTACGGCCGGCGCACGCAAAGTGATCATCTCGGCCCCGGCCAAAGGCGCTGACGCCACCGTGGTCTACGGGGTCAACCACGACATTCTGCGCCAGTCGCACCAGATCATTTCCAACGCGTCGTGCACCACCAACTGCCTGGCCCCGGTGGCCCAGGTGCTGCACCGCGAGCTGGGCATCGAAAGCGGTCTGATGACCACGATCCACGCCTACACCAACGACCAGAACCTGACCGATGTTTACCACACCGACCCGTACCGCGCCCGTTCGGCCACCCAGAACATGATCCCGAGCAAGACCGGCGCCGCTGAAGCGGTGGGCCTGGTACTGCCGGAACTGGCGGGCAAGCTGACCGGCATGGCAGTGCGTGTTCCGGTGATCAACGTATCGCTGGTCGACCTGACCGTGCAGCTGAAAAAAGAAGCCAGCGCCGAAGAAGTCAACGCCCTGCTCAAGCAAGCCAGTCAGCACTCGAAGATCCTCGGCTACAACACCCTGCCGCTGGTCTCCAGCGACTTCAACCACAACCCGCTGTCGTCGATCTTCGACGCCAACCACACCAAGGTCAGCGGCAAGCTGCTCAAGGTATTGGCCTGGTACGACAACGAATGGGGCTTCTCCAACCGCATGCTCGATAACTGCCTGGCGCTGTGCAACGCTGAGTAAGCCCGGAGCAGTCACCGATGATCGGTATCAGCTTTACGCAAAAGACCCTGGCGGTGCGCAAGCGCATCGCCCTGGTTGCCCATGACCACTGCAAGGTGTTTTTGCTGGACTGGGCCGAGCGAAAAAAAGACAGGCTGGCGCAGCATGAACTGGTCGCCACCGGCACCACGGGGTTGTTGTTACAACAACGTCTCGACCTGCCGGTAGAAAGCATGATCAGTGGCCCGCTGGGCGGTGACCAACAGCTCGGCGCGCGCATCGCCGAGCAACGAGTCGACATGCTGGTGTTCTTCTGGGACCCGTTCGAACCGCAGCCGCACGACCCGGACATCAAGGCATTACTGCGGGTCGCGGCAGTCTGGAACATTCCGGTGGCGTGCAACGAGTGCAGCGCTGATTACTTGCTCAGCAGCCCGATGATGGATCAGGCGCACACGCACCGGATCCCGGATTACGCCACCTATTTACAGGGCCGCGCATAAACCTTCACAAATCAATACTTGACCACTCGAGCGGATGATAAGCATTATCATTCGCTCGAAATGGATCAGGTCTTCCCGTGAGTCAATCGCGCTTCAATGACGTCTTCATCACCCAGCGAGTCTCTCTGCTGCGTACGCTGGAGCGGATGGTCAACAATCACAGCACCGCCGAAGACCTGCTGCAGGAAACCTACCTGCGCGTGACCCGTGCGCTCAGCGAGCGGGCCATCGATCACCTTGAACCCTTTGTTTTCCAGACTGCCCGCAACCTGGCACTGGACCATTTGCGTGCGCGACGCATCCATTCGCGCACCATGGTCGACGACGTGCCACCGGAGGTGATGGAAAGCGTCGCCGCCCCCGCCAGCAGTGCCGAGGACGCCGCCCATGCCGAACAATTGCTCGAGCGTCTGAACGTGCGCCTCAGTCAACTCAGCCCCCGCCAGCAGCAGATTTTCATCCTCAGCCGCCTGCACGGCCACAGCTATCTGGAGATCGCCGAAAAACTCGGCGTATCGCTCAGCACGGTGCAGAAAGAGCTGAAACTGATCATGACCATCTGCATCGGCGTCGCCGAACGGGCAAACGGCCACTGAGTCGCCCGCTGCTCGACGGTTTTATTCATCAGGGCTACCCTTGGCCCACTTTCGCGCTTCACTAAAAAAACAGCCGTGCACAGACACTGCCGAGGAAACACCGTGACGGACACCCACCGCTCCCCTTCGCCCTCACCGGCGCAGGCCACTGCAGACGCGATGGACCAGGCTATGGACTGGCTGATCGTGCTGGACAGCCCGAGCGAAGAACAGACTCGCCAGTTCCACGCATGGCTCGCGGCCGACCCGGCGCATGCCGATGCGTTCGCCAAGGCCCAGGCGATCTGGAACGGTCCGCAAGTCACCCAATGCGCGCAAAGCCTGGCTGCGCGCCCCGCCAAAGTCACCGTAATGTCACGCCTGCGTCCGCACTGGAAACCCTTGGCCACCGCCGCCGTGCTGATCCTCGGTCTGTTCAGCTTCAGCAATCTGCCCATGCGCCTTCAGGCCGATCACCTGACCGTGGTCGGTGAACGCCAGCGCCTGCAACTGGAGGACGGCTCGAAAGTCCTGCTCAACACCAATTCGGCGTTTTCCAGCACCATCAACGATCAAAAGCGCGTAGCCCGGCTGTATCAGGGCGAGGCGTTTTTCGAGGTGCAGCCCCATCGCGGCCAGCCGCTGGAACTCGATGCAGGCCTGGTGACCGCCAGCGTTCGCGACACGGCTTTTGCCGTGCGTTACCTCGACGGCGTGACACAGGTGCGCGTGCAGCGCGGCGATGTCGACCTGCGCGCCACCCGTGACGACGCGCGGATTCGCCTGACCGCAGGGGAAAGCATCCGCATCGGCCCCAACGGTTTCGATCGCCCGGCCAAACTGGATCCGGCCACCGATCTGGCCTGGGTTCAGGGTCGACTGGTCTTCGAAAACTGCCCGCTGAACCAGGTGCTCGCAGAGCTGCGTCGCTACTATCCGGGCTGGATCATCAACAACAACGAACAGTTGGCCAATGTTGCCGTCACCGGTAATTACCGTCTCGACCAGCCGCTGGACGTGGTCCGTTCCCTGGCCCACATCACCTCGGCACAGCTGAAGGAATTCCCGGCGCTGGTGATTTTGAACTGAATGAGAATTATTTTTACTCGATAGTCATTCCCCGTACGTCTCGTTATAGCCAATGCAATTGATTCGCATCTCACCATGCCAATCAGCACCTATAAAGATTCGTGCGACACGGAGCGCTATCGATGTCCTCTCGCCTTACCCGCCAGTCCTCTTCACCGTCCCGCGTGCTGTCGCTGCTGACCGCCGCCATCCTGATGGCCGGCACTGCGCCAGTCATGGCCGCCAGCGCCGAGCAGCCTAGCCGCAATATGGGCGACTACTCGTTCGCCATCTCGCCGCAACCGCTGGTCTCGGCGCTCAACGCCTTTACCGCCGTGACTGGCTGGCAAGTGGGCTTGCCGGCAGAGCTGGCTGAAGGCGTGGCGTCGCCGGGCGTGCGCGGATCGCTGCCGCCGGAAAAAGCCCTTGATCGCCTGTTGGTGGGGACCAACCTGAGCTACCGCAAACTGGGCAACAACAACAACATCGTGCTCGAACGCCGCACCACCGCCGGCACCCTGAACCTGCAACAGGTGACCATCAGTGCCACGCGTAACGAGCAGGACGTGAACAGCGTGCCCAGCACCGTCACCGTCCACACACGCGATGAACTGGACCGCAACAACGTCAACACCATCAAGGACCTGGTGCGCTACGAGCCAGGCGTTTCGGTGGGCGGGGCCGGTACTCGCGGCGGGATCAGCGGCTACAACATCCGCGGCATCGACGGTAACCGGGTCCTGACGCAGATCGATGGCGTGGAAATCCCCAACGGTTTCTTCAACGGCCCTTACGCCAAGACCCAGCGCAACTACGTCGACCCGGAAATCATCAAACGCGTCGAAATCCTCCGTGGTCCGGCGTCGGTGCTGTATGGCAGCAACGCCATCGGCGGCGCGGTCAGCTACTTCACCCTCGACCCGGACGACATCATCAAGCCTGGCCAGGACGTCGGCGCGCGGCTGAAGACCGGTTACAGCTCGGCTGACGAGAGCTGGCTCAAGTCCGCCACTGTGGCCGGTCGCGCCGATCAGTTCGACGGCCTGTTGCACTACAGCCAGCGCGATGGTCATGAAACCGAATCCTACGGCAGCAACAACAGCACCGGCCTGACGCGCACCGCCGCCAACCCGGAAGACGTACGCACCACCAGCGTGATGGCCAAGGTCGGCTGGAACTACAAAGACGACGCACGCCTGGGCCTGACCTACGAGAAGTACAAGGACGATCGCGACACCGATCAGAAAAGCGCCTACGGCGGTCCTTACTTTGCAGGCGCACCGACCATTCCCAACAGTGTCCTGCCCGGCGGCATGTACCAGTCGCGTACCGGTAACGACACCATTACCCGTGAACGCTTCGGCCTGGAACACAGCTTCGCCCTCGACAGCCTGTTGGTGGACAACGTCAAGTGGAGCCTGAACCACCAGATCGCCAAGACCGACCAGAGCACCGACGAGGTCTACTTCCCGATCACCCGCAAGGTGCTGCGCACCCGCGACACGCTCTACGAAGAAAAGCAGTGGGTGTTCGACGCACAACTGGATAAAAGCTTCAGCATCGCCGACACCGAACACTTGCTGACTTACGGCACCACCCTCAAGCAGCAGAAAGTCACTGGCTCGCGCAGCGGCAACGGTACGTGCCTGGCAATCGGTCGCGGCTGCACCGCCATCGGCGCCACCAGCGCTGCCGATGTGCTGAGAAAGTCCAGCGACTTCCCGGACCCAACCATCAACACCTACAGCGTGTTTGCCCAGGATCAGATCAGCTGGAACAACTGGACCTTCGTGCCGGGCCTGCGCTACGACTACACCGAACTCAAACCGGACATCACCCAGGAATTCCTCAACACCGTGTCCGCCGACGGTCGTGGCACCGTCAGCGACGAAAACAAGACCTGGCACAAAGTCTCGCCCAAGTTCGGCCTGACCTACGCCTTCAACGACAATTACACCTGGTACGGCCAGTACGCCGAAGGTTTCCGCACCCCGACCGCGAAGGCGCTGTACGGGCGTTTCGATAACACCGCTGCGGGCTACCGTGTGGAACCGAATCCGGACCTGGAACCGGAAAAAAGCCAAGGCTACGAGACCGGTCTGCGCGGCAACTTCGAGCAGGGCTCGTTCGATGTAGCGGTGTTCTACAACAAGTACCGCGACTTCATCAACGAAGACGCCGTTACCCCTGGCTATGACGAACCGACCTTCCAGAGCGCCAACATCAAGCACGCCACCATCAAGGGTGCGGAGATCAAGGGCCGCCTGAACCTCGACGCCTTTGGCGCGCCACAGGGTCTCTACACCCAGGGCTCGGTGGCTTACGCCTACGGTCGCAACAACGACAATGGCGAGCCGATCAACAGCGTCAACCCGCTGACCGGCGTGTTCGGCCTCGGTTACGACCAGGACAACTACGGCGGTTTGCTCAGCTGGACTTTGGTCAAGCGCAAGGATCGCGTCGACGACAGCAACTTCAAGTCGCCGGACGGCGTCAGCAGCCAGTTCAAGACCCCGGGCTTCGGTGTGCTGGATATGAGCGCGTATTACAAGGTCACCGACGACGTGACCGTCAGCGGCGGCGTCTACAACCTGACCGACAAGAAATACTGGCTGTGGGATGACGTGCGCGGTTACGACAGCGTCGGCGAAGCCTCGGTGACGCAACCGGCCAACCTTGATCGCCTGACTCAACCGGGTCGCAACTTCGCGGTCAACCTGATCTGGGATATCTGACCTGACTCACCTCACCGCGCGGTTTTCCATCGCCGCGCAGTGAGGTTTTTTTACTGTCAGGCCCGTGCTTATTCGTCTCGTTACCAAGCGCCTCTTTTTCCCCCAAGGAATAGTCATGACTACTCAGGACACCGCACAACGCCCAAGCCTGCGTTCACAACGGTTGAACCAGGTCACCAACGAGCCCCACACCAAACTCGATGCGCTGGTCAAAGCCCACGCGCCGTTTGAAACCCAGGCCAACTTCGCCCGCTTCGTCGTGGCGCAGTACCTGTTCCAGTCGGAACTGGTGGCGCTGTACAACGATGCCGAACTGACCGCCATCGTCCCGGACCTGCCCGCTCGCTGCCGTGCCGAAGCGGCCAAGGCTGACCTGGCGGACCTGGACACCGAACTACCGGCACCGGTCGCCGGTGCGGTAAACAACCCGAGCAAGGCCGAAGCACTGGGCTGGCTCTTCGTCTCCGAGGGTTCCAAGCTCGGCGCCGCGTTCCTGATCAAACGTGCCGTAGGCCTGGGCCTGAGCGAAACCTTCGGTGCCCGTCACCTCGGCGAACCGGCCGGTGGTCGTGCGCAAGGCTGGAAAAACTTCGTCAGGACCCTCGATGAGCTGGAACTCAGCGCAGAGGAAGAAGCCGAGCTGGATAAAGGCGCGATCGATGCGTTCAACCGGTTTACGGTGTTGTTGGAACAGGCTTACGTCACTACCCCGGAAGTCGCCTGATTGAATGCAATCCCTGTGGGAGCGGGCTTGCCCGCGATGACGGTAGCCCAGACAACATTGATGTCGACTGATACACCGCTATCGCGGGCAAGCCCGCTCCCACAGGGACCGTGCCAATTCGCGAGATCCCGATCAAGTCTCAAAGCCATTCCCTGAGCCCATGCCCGCCTCCTCAAAACTCGCCCGCCTTCTCTTCGGCCTGCTGGCCTACAGCAGCCTCGGTATCGGCCTGATCGCCATTGTCATTCCCGGCCTGCCGACCACCGAATTTGTCCTGCTCGCTGCCTGGGCCGCGACCAAAAGTTCGCCACGCTTGAGTGCCTGGCTGGAAAACCATCGGCTGTTCGGCCCCATCCTCAGCAACTGGCGCAATGGCAAAATCATCGCGCGCCGGGCAAAAATCAGCGCGACTGTCAGCATGCTGTTATGTGCCGGCCTCATGCTGGTGATGCTCGACCATGGCTGGCCGATTTATCTGGCGATTGTCGGGATGGGATTGGGCAATCTGTGGATCTGGTCGCGACCGGAATCATTGGCGCAACACCCGTAATCCGCTCCGTGATTTTCCCCGTTTTTACTCCGCTTTTCGGCACATTTTCCCGCGCAAACGTTCAACCATGACCGTTCGTCGGCATGCCCCTCATGCAATTTCACCCTCACGCCGATGTGCATTGAATGGCGCTAAATGGATTTGGCGAGTCGAGCCGCAAAGGCTCACAGCCAACCATTCATTCCTTCGCGAGTTCGCCCTATGTTCGACTCACTGTCCATCCGCCTGAAAATCGTCCTGCTCTCCGGTCTGTGCCTGCTCGGCGTGGTCACGTTGATCGTGGGCATGAACTTCTACCAGACCAATCAGAACGATGAGCTGGTCAGCGATTCCAGCAGCAGAATGCTCACCGACAGTGTGCAGAACCTGCTCCAGGCCAAAGCTGCCGAGCAAGCGGTGCGGGTGCAGAAGACCTTCGGTGAAACCTTGACGGTGGTGACCGCCCTGGCGGATCAGATCAAGGACATGCGCAACATGGCCGCCAAGCGTTCGCTTGAGGCCGGCGCATTGCGTGAAGAGTTGAACCTGAGTTTGAAAACCGCCTTCGAGCGCAACAGCAAAGTGCTGGGCATCTGGCTGGCCTTCGAACCCAATGGCCTGGACGGCAAGGACGGCGAGTTCGCCAATGACGCCGCCCGCCAGTCCAACGAGATCGGTCGTTTCGCCACGTACTGGAGCCGTGCCGGCGGTGAAGCCCTCAACACGATCATGGTCGAAGAGGACATGACCAAAACCACGCTGAACTTGAGCGGTACGCCTTACAACATCTGGTACACCTGCCCTCGGGACAGCAAGCGCACTTGCCTGCTCGACCCGTACGCCGATACGGTCGGCGGCAAGGAAATGTTGATGACCACCATTTCCGTACCGTTGCTGGTGGATGGCAAGTCCATCGGCGTGGTCGGCATCGACATTGCCCTCGACGCGCTGCAAGCGACGGCGGTCGACTCCCAGCGTGAACTGTTCAACAGCGCCGGGCACATGTTGATCGTCTCCGGCACTGGCGTGGTGGGTGCCTACAGCGTCGACGCCAGCAAAGTCGGCAAGAACATCGGCGACACACTGGGCGCAGACGGCAAGGACGTCCTGCAGTTGCTCAGCAGTGGCGCACCAAAGATTCTGCAACAGGGCGACTTGATTCGCGCGGTGTACCCGGTCAGTCCGATTGCCGATTCCAAGGCCTGGGGCGTGGTGATCGACCTGCCCAAGCAAGTGTTGCTGGCCGACTCGGTGAAGCTGCAAACAGTACTCGATGACGCCCAGCAAAGCGGCACGATCAAAGCCGTTGTCGTGGCGATCATTGCCGGCCTGATCGGTTTGCTGCTGATCTGGCTCACCGCCTCGGGCGTGACCCGGCCGATCAACAGCGTGGCAGAAATGCTCAAGGCGATTGCCAGCGGCGACGGCGACCTGACCCAACGCCTGCACTACAGCAAGAAAGACGAATTGGGCGAACTGGTCAGCTGGTTCAACCGTTTCCTCGACAAGCTGCAACCGACCATCGCGCAGATCAAGCAAAGCATCACCGATGCACGCGGCACCGCTGACCAGTCTTCGGAAATCGCCCGCCAGACCAGTGAAGGCATGCAGGTGCAGTTCCGCGAAATCGACCAGGTCGCCACGGCGTCCAACGAAATGAGCGCCACCGCCCACGATGTCGCCAACAGCGCATCGAACGCGGCAAATGCCGCCAAAGGCGCCGATCAGTCGGCCCGCGATGGCATGCAGATCATTGAGCGCAGCACCCGCGACATCAATCAACTGGCCGACGAAGTCAGCAAGGCTGTGACTGAAGTTGAGGCGCTCGCGGTGAACAGCGAGCAGATCGGTTCGGTGCTGGAAGTGATCCGCAGCATCGCCGAACAAACCAACCTGCTGGCGCTCAACGCAGCGATCGAAGCCGCCCGTGCCGGTGAAAGCGGTCGGGGCTTTGCGGTGGTGGCCGATGAAGTGCGCAACCTGGCCAAACGCACTCAGGATTCGGTGGAAGAAATTCGCCTGGTCATCGAACGCATCCAGAGCGGCACTCGCGGTGTGGTCGCGACCATGCATTCGAGTCAGACCCAGGCCCACAGCAACGCCGGGCAGATCCAGCAAGCGGTCCAGGCCTTGAGCAAAATCAGCGACGCGGTCACGGTGATCAGCGACATGAACCTGCAAATCGCCAGCGCCGCCGAACAGCAAAGCGCCGTAGCCGAAGAGGTCAACCGCAACGTCTCGGCGATTCGTACTGTCACGGAAACCCTGACGGGGCAGGCCACTGAATCGGCGCAGATCAGCAGCCAGCTCAACAGCCTGACGACCCAGCAAATGAAACTGATGGACCAGTTCCGCGTGTAGCTTTTAAAAGATCGCAGCCTTCGGCAGCTCCTACATA
>NZ_JBSVXD010000150.1:0-14746 GCF_054070755.1 Pseudomonas sp. SDO5591_S426
GCTCCTACATGCAGAACCACAGACTGCGGGTGTATCAGAGCTGTCCGTCGCGATCGCGGAAGCCCAGTAGATACAGCACGCCATCCAGCCCAAGGGTGGATATCGCCTGCTTCGCCGACTGTTTCACCAGCGGCTTGGCACGGAATGCCACGCCCAACCCGGCAATCGCCAGCATCGGCAAGTCGTTGGCGCCGTCGCCGACCGCAATGGTCTGCTCCAGTCGCAAGCCTTCCTTGTGTGCCAGTTCTTTCAGCAGATCCGCCTTGCGTTGTGCATCGACAATCGGCTCGATTGCCACGCCGGTGACCTTGCCGTCGACCACTTCCAGCTCGTTGGCGAACACGTAGTCGATGCCTAACTTGGCCTGCAATTGCTTGGCGAAGTAGGTGAAGCCGCCCGACAGAATGGCGGTCTTGTAACCCAGACGCTTGAGTTCGGCGAACAGGGTTTCAGCGCCTTCAGTCAGACGCAGCGAGGCGCCGATCGAGTCCAGTACGCCGACATCCAGACCTTTGAGCAAGGCCAGGCGCTCTTTGAAGCTGGCGCGGAAGTCCAGCTCTCCAGCCATCGCCCGCTCAGTGATTTCCGAAACCTTGTCGCCCACACCAGCGGCCTTGGCCAACTCGTCGATCACTTCGGCTTCGATCAGCGTTGAGTCCATATCGAACACCGCCAGACGACGGTTGCGACGGAACAGCGAATCTTCCTGGAAGGCGATGTCGACGTTCAGCTCTTGGGCGACGCTGAGGAATTCAGCACGCAGCGCCTGCGGATCGGCCGCTTCGCCACGCACGGAAAACTCGATGCAGCCCTTGCCCTTGTCAGCCGGGGTGTCCAGCGGCATGCGCCCGGACAAGCGATCGATGTGGTCGATGTTCAGGCCGTATTTGGCGGTAATCGAACTCACGGCCTGCAATTGCCCGGCGGTTACCTTGCGGGTCAGTAACGTCACGATGTGGCGTTTTTTGCCCTGGTTGCCGACCCACTGCTGGTAATCCTCTTCGGACACCGGTGTAAAACGCACCTGTTGATCCAGTTCATAGCCTTTGAACAGGATGTCCTTGAGCACGGACTTGCCTTGCTCGGTGTCGGGAATTTCAACCAGGATGCCGAACGACAAAGTGTCGTGGATCACCGCCTGACCGATGTCGAGAATGTTCACACCACCCTGGGCCAGAACGCCGGTAATGGCCGCAGTCAGACCCGGACGGTCGACTCCCGTGATGTTTATCAGGACGATTTCGCGCAAGGCGCACCCCCGCAGGTGGAAAAAAACCGCATTCTACCCACATTCAGTGACCATCGGGCACCGTGAGCGCTTTGCCGGTCTAGGGCCTCTCGCTATACTGCGCGTCAACTTCACGGACAAAAGAGCCGAGCTCAAGTGAACCGGCCCACGCCAGTAAAAACCGATAACTTCTTCCTGCTGATCTTCCGGGCACTGCGCCACCGCCGTGTACCGATTGCATTACGCATCGCCAGCCATAACGTGATCCTGGTCGCTCTGGCCCTGGTGATCTACGCCTGCGTGATGGGTTTGCAGTTCAAGCAGGCCATGCACGAGCAGGCCGATGCGCTGGGCGAAAGCCTGACCACGCAGACCGCCACCTCGGCCACCGAGCTGTTGGTGTCCAACGACATCCTCAGCCTCAACGTGCTGCTCAACAACCTGACCAAAAACAAGTTGGTGGCCCACGCCGCCATCTATAGCGTGGATAACCGCATCCTTGCCGAAGCCGGTCAGCGTCCCAAACACGGTCTGTTGGGCGAAGCCGAGGGCATGTACCAGAGCAAGATCACTTTCCAGGACGTGACCGCCGGTCAGCTGCGCATCAGCCTGGACATGGATCAGTTCCAGCAGCCGATGACCATCAGCCTGCAAAGCATGGGCATCTTGAGTGCGATCCTGTTGGCGCTGTCCCTGGCCTTGAGCCTGCGCCTGGGCCGGCACATCTCCACGCCGCTCCTGCAATTGCGCGTATGGCTGCGCAATATCGACGAATACACCCCGGCCACCGAGCGCCAGGATGAGATCGGCGACCTGGCGCGTCAGCTGCACGCCAATTTCGCCCCAGAGCCCACCGAACCGGAACCGGTGCCGGAACCCGAGTTCGACGACGAAGACGACGATGCCGAGCCGGGCTTCGAAGTGCGTAACCTGCGCGACCCGAGTTTCGACGAAAGCCGCCCGATGGCAGCGTTGAAAGCGGCGCCACGGCGGGTTGTCAGCACCGTCGAAGACGATGACGACGATGCCTTCGCTGATTTAATCGATGAATCGGCAGACAGCGCAGCAAAACCGATCGCCCGTCCTGCGCCATCGAACGTGCCACAACACAGTGCCGTTCTGGCTGTGCAGTTGGGTTCCCAGGAGCAGCTGCGTCGCTTGCCGCGCACTCGCCTGGAAGAACTGCTCAAACGCTACCGCGACTGCCTCGACCAGGCCGCTTCGCTCTACCAGAGTGAGCTGCACACCCTGAACGATGGCAGCACGCTGATGCTGTTCCACACCGAAGACAGCGGCGACGATTACCTGACCAATGCCATCTGCTGCGGCGAGTTGCTGCGGGCGCTGGGCCATCAGTTGCAGATAGAAGTCGCCGACAGCGGCATCACCCTGCAATTGCAGCTGGGCCTGACCTTGGGCGACGAGTTGTTCGGCCTCAGCCAGATCGATCTGCTGCTGACCGACACCGCTCAGGATGCCCTGGCCCTGTCGCAACACAGCCGCAACCTGCTGCTGGTGGAACGCAAGATCAGTGACGACGCGCTGATCCGTCAACGCGCACGGATCCGCCCGATTGCCAGCCCTGAAGGCGCCTGCTGTGTAGAGCGGTTGATGGAGCCTTATCCATCGATGCTGGAGCGGCAACTGGCGCGGATGCATGAGCGTCGGGCTTAAGCCTTAAGCCCCGTTGTGAAGAAGCCCGCAGATGATCACTCGTCTGCGGGCTGATCGTTCCCATGCTCCGCGTGGGAATGCCTCTAGGGACGCTCCGCGTTCCAGCGTCACCTCTCATCTCAAGCCTGGCACCGATGTGACGCAGAGCGTCACGGGCTGCATTCCCACGCAGAGCATGGGAACGATCATCTCCAACCAACAGAAACAACAAAGCCCGCACAAGGCGGGCTTTGTTTTGAATCCATGTGCCTTAGAACCGGAACACTTCCATATCCGTACGGATCGGCGAAGCCATCGGGATCTTCGGCTGCTTTTCCGCTTCCGCCGCAGGCGCCACAGGCTTGGGTGCCGGTTTCTTTGGCGCTTCGGCGATTGGTGGCTGGTTGGCCAGCGGCTTGAGCGCGGTCGACAGCTGTTCGGCCAGTTTCTGCAGCAACACACCCTGAGCCTGAACCTGTGCTGCCGTGGTGCCAGCGTGCTGTTCCTGCAAATGAATGATGCGGTTGTCGCGGACCTGTCCACGGCGGTCGATCAGTCGCCATTGCGCATCGAGAATTGCCGGTTGCTTTTGGCCGGAATCCAGACGCGTGATGGTCAGCAGGACTTGAACATCCGGCGTGAAGCCAACAGTTGCCGGCGCCAGTACCACGCGCTGGCTGTCCAGATGACCGGCGACCTGACGCAGTAGCAACTGATCGATGTCGGAAGACAAGCTACCGGCCCAACGACCGTCGGTGGAGGCTTGCAGGCTGCCATCGGGTTGACGCTGCAACAGGGTTTCGCGTTGCAGGTAGTCAGCAACGGTCACCGGGCCCAGCAATACCGCCAAGCCCGCGTTTTGCGCAGGCTGAACCGGACTTCCGGCGTCCAGTTGGTACAGCGACACCGGCTGGTGAACGCTGCAACCCGCCAGGCCAAGAACGCCGGCGAGCATCAAAATAAAAGGAAGGCGCAGAGCAGTCATCGTCCCATCCAGGTGATTGCCACAAGGCTAACCACAGTGAAAATACTCAATAAATATGAAGAACGCTCGGCCACGCCGGCGCTTGAAAGGCCATATCATCCGTGAATATGCGTTCCGACTCCAGCGCCAAAGCGCCGATCTACGCGTTAAATCGTAGATCCGGCGCTCTAGGACGCTTAATTGAGGTTTTCGACGAGCAGCGCATCTACCCTCTGGAAGCCACGTGGCAATTTGTTACCACGACGCCCACGCTCACCCTTGTAGTGTTCGAGGTCGTCCGCTTTCAGTGACAAGGTACGTTTTCCGGCCTGCAACACCAAAGTGGCGCCCTCCGGGATGACGGCGATGTCCGTGACATATTCTTCGCGACTGGCCACACGCTCACCGGAGATACCGATGATCTTGTTGCCTTTGCCCTTACCTAATTGTGGCAGATCGCTGATCTTGAAGATCAGCAGGCGACCTTCGGTGGTCACCGAAGCCAGCCAGTTCTGTTCACGATCGGCCACCGCACGCGGCAGGATCACCTTGGCGTTGTTCGGCAGGCTCAACAGGGCCTTGCCCGCCTTGTTCTTGGCTTGCAGGTCTTCACCCTTGACCACGAAACCGTAACCGGCATCGGACGCGATGACGTACAGCGCATCATCTTCCGGCATCAGCACGCATTCGAAGCTAGCGCCCGGTGGTGGTGTCAGACGACCGGTCAGCGGTTCGCCCTGGCCACGGGCCGATGGCAGCGTGTGAGCGGGCACCGAATAGCTGCGACCAGTGGAGTCGATGAACACCGCAAACTGGTTGGAACGCCCGGCGGCCAGTGCCTTGAAGCCATCGCCTGCCTTGTAGGAAAGCCCGGTGGCGTCGATCTCGTGGCCCTTGGCGGAGCGCACCCAGCCTTTTTCCGACAGTACGACCGTCACTTTCTCGTTCGGCAGCAGATCGTGTTCAGTCAGCGCCTTGGCTTCGGTACGCTCGACGATTGGCGAACGGCGGTCATCACCGTAGGTTTCAGCGTCCTTGATCAGTTCGGTGCGTACCAGTTTCTTCAGTTTGGCTTCGCTGCTCAGCAGCGCTTGCAGCTTGGCCTGTTCCTTGAGCAATTCATCCTGCTCGGCACGCAGTTTCATTTCTTCCAGTCGTGCCAACTGACGCAAACGGGTGTCGAGGATGTAGTCGGCCTGGATTTCGCTGAGGGCGAAACGCTCGATCAGCGCGGCTTTCGGGTGCTCCTCGGTACGGATGATATGAATCACTTCATCCAGGTTGAGGTAGGCAATCAACAAACCGTCCAACAGGTGCAGGCGACGCTCGACTTTATCGAGGCGGAATTGCAGGCGACGACGAACGGTCTGCACCCGGAACTCCAGCCACTCGACCAGCAAGGCCCGCAGGTTTTTCAGCTGCGGTTTGCCATCCAGGCCGATGATGTTGACGTTGACCCGGTAGCTCGACTCCAGCTCGGTGCTGGCGAACAAGTGCTGCATCAATGCGTCGTGGTCAAAGTTCTTCCGCGCACCAGGAATGATCACGATCCGGCACGGGTTCTCGTGGTCGGACTCATCGCGCAAGTCGGCGATTTGCGGGGCCTTGGACGGCTTGGCCTGCATCATCGCGGCGATCTGTTCCAGCACCTTGGCGCCGGAGACCTGATGCGGCAGCGCGGTGACGATGATGTCGCCGTCTTCGATGTGATACACGGCGCGCATGCGCACCGAGCCCTTGCCGGTTTCATACATTTTCAGCAGATCGGCACGCGGGGTGATGATTTCCGCTTCGGTCGGGTAATCCGGGCCCTGGATGTGTTCGCAGAGCTGTTCGACCGTGGCTTTCGGCTCATCGAGCAAACGCACGCAGGCACTGGCGACTTCGCGAAGGTTGTGCGGCGGTACGTCGGTGGCCATGCCCACGGCGATACCGGTGGTGCCGTTGAGCAGGATGTTCGGCAAACGTGCCGGTAACACCAGCGGTTCGTCGAGGGTGCCGTCGAAGTTCGGGCCCCAGTCCGCCGTGCCCTGGCCCAGTTCGCTGAGCAGCACTTCGGAATAACGCGACAGCCGCGCTTCGGTGTATCGCATGGCGGCGAAGGACTTCGGATCGTCCGGCGCACCCCAGTTGCCCTGGCCGTCCACCAGCGTGTAGCGGTAACTGAACGGCTGGGCCATCAGCACCATGGCTTCATAGCAGGCCGAGTCGCCGTGGGGGTGGAACTTGCCGAGCACGTCACCGACGGTACGCGCCGATTTCTTGTGCTTGGAATCGGCGTCCAGCCCCAACTCGCTCATGGCGTAAATGATGCGCCGCTGCACGGGCTTCAGGCCGTCGCCGATATGCGGCAAGGCACGGTCCATGATCACGTACATGGAGTAGTTGAGGTAGGCATTTTCGGTGAAGTCAGCCAGCGATCGGCGTTCTACACCGTCCAGGCTGAGATCAAGGGAGTCGCTCATGCGGGCCTCATCGGTTCGTTGTCTGGCGCAGCAGCATGGTGCCACCGCGCTGGGTAAATTCAAGTTTGTTCAGTGCGCTCATGCCGAGCAGCACCTGGTCGCCATGCAGGCCGGGCGCCACCAGTGCGCGGACATCCCGCAGCACGATGTCGCCCAGTTGCAGGCGGTCAATACGGGTGCGATAGCCCTGGCTCAGGCCATTGGCCGTGCTCAGGGTCACACCGAAACCTTCTTCGAGCTTCAAGCGCTTGGCCAGCTCTGCCGGGATCGCCACATCGGTCGCCCCGGTGTCGAGCATGAAATCCACCGGCTGACCGTTGATATGGCCGCTGGCGACGAAATGCCCCTGGGCGTTGCTCGCCAGTTTAACCTCGATAAAACCGTCGCCCTGCTCCGAGCTCACCACCACATTCGGGTTTTGCTGACGCTCTTCCCACTGACCGAAAAACCGCGTCGCCAGAAACAGTGCCGCGCACCAGGCCAGCACCATCAACACGCGACCGGCGCGTTTTCCCGGCGCTTGCTGACTCACGGCTTGGCGCTCCAGCCACCGTCAGGCGCGGCAAAGCGATAGACGATCGGACGAACCTCGCCATCGGCGCGGATACCGGTATTGTTGTCGATGCCGATCCAGGCACCGTCAGCGTCCACCACCAGCGCTTCCGCCAGGCCAAAAGGCTGTGGATAGCGCCGATTTTCCTGCAGCATCTCTTCGGCAAACGACCAGCAGCGCTCGACCCTGGCTGTCACCGCATCTCGACGGCAAATCTCGTACGCATTGCGCTCAAGGGTAAACAGCTTGCCGTTGAACAGTGAAAGGTCGGCAAAGTCCCGGGACGCGGCTCTGGCGTTGGGAAATTGTGCGGGCTGCATTTCTTTCCCGGCCTCACTCAGTAGCACGCAACCGCCGTCGCAGTCCCAGACCGTCTGCTTGCGCTTGATCAGCAGCAACCCGCGGCTATCGCGCTCGGCGGCCAACCACAATTTGTCACCTTCAGGATTAACCGCCAGCCCTTCGAACAGCGCATTGAACCGCAACAACATGCCACTGGCCCGCGCTTCGCGAACCATCAGCGGCGAAATCTTCAGCCAGGACGTCGGCCCGGTGGGAGGGATTTGCAGGACTGCCGCATGGGATTCACTGACCACATAGCGATTACCCGCGCTATCGCAGGTAATGCCCTCGAAATCCAGATCGCCGCCACGCACGAACGATGCCGCCCAGGCCCGCGAACGCAGCCCCCAGGGTAAACCGCTGTCAGGTACAACAGGCACACCGATGCCCACGGTTTCCGCCTGCCAGACGCCACCTTGGATATCCAGGCGATAGATCTGATCGTCGTCGCGGTCGGATACCGCCCACAGTTCCTTGTTGCCACACTGCGCCAGCCCGGACAGGTTGCCGCCGCGCATGCCGTCAATGGCATGCTCGGACAACAGACGCAGTTGCGGTATCGGCTCGGCAGACACCGTGATCGAGGTCAGCAGCAACGCACACGCCAGGGCAAAGCCCAAGCGCATCAGCCCAGCACCTCCGCCAGGTTGCCCTTGGATTCCAGCCAGGTCTTGCGGTCGCCGGCGCGTTTCTTCGCCAGCAGCATGTCCATCATTTCCGAGGTCGCGTCGAAATCATCGCCCAAAGTCAGTTGCACCAGGCGCCGGGTGTTCGGGTCCATGGTGGTTTCGCGCAGCTGCGGCGGGTTCATTTCACCCAGACCTTTGAATCGCGTGACCTGCGGTTTGCCGCGTTTCTTCTCCGCCACCAGGCGGTCGAGAATCCCGTCGCGTTCAGCTTCGTCGAGGGCGTAGTAGATTTCTTTGCCCAGGTCGATGCGGTACAGCGGCGGCATGGCGACGTAGACGTGACCGGCATCCACCAATGGGCGGAAATGCTGGACGAACAAGGCGCAGAGCAAGGTCGCGATGTGCAGGCCGTCGGAGTCGGCGTCGGCGAGGATGCAGATTTTGCCGTAGCGCAGCTGGCTCATGTCCGCCGCACCAGGATCGACACCGATAGCCACAGCGATGTTATGCACTTCCTGACTGGCCAGCACTTCACTGCCGTCGACTTCCCAGGTATTGAGGATCTTGCCGCGCAACGGCAGGATCGCCTGGAATTCTTTATCCCGCGCCTGCTTGGCCGAACCACCGGCGGAATCACCTTCCACCAGGAACAGCTCGGACCGCATCGGGTCCTGCCCGGCGCAATCAGCAAGCTTGCCCGGCAGTGCCGGACCTTGGGTGATGCGTTTACGCTCGACCTTCTTGCTGGCCTTCAGACGACGACCGGCGTTGTTGATCGCCAGTTCGGCCAGCGCCAGACCCATTTCCGGATGAGCGTTGAGCCACAGACTGAATGCATCCTTGACCACACCGGAAACGAACGCCGCTGCTTCGCGGGACGACAGTCGCTCTTTGGTCTGACCGGAGAATTGCGGCTCCTGCATTTTCATCGACAGCACGAAAGCGATGCGTTCCCAGACGTCTTCCGGCGCCAGCTTCACGCCGCGCGGCAGCAGGCTGCGGAACTCGCAGAACTCGCGCATGGCGTCGAGCAAGCCCTGGCGCAAACCGTTGACGTGAGTGCCGCCCTGCGCCGTCGGGATCAGGTTGACGTAGCTTTCCTGCACCGCGTCGCCGCCTTCCGGCAGCCACAGCAGCGCCCAGTCAACCGCTTCCTTGTTACCGGCAAAAGCGCCGCAGAACGGTTCGTCCGGCAGGCGTTCGAACTCGGTGACCGCGTCGACCAGGTAGGAACGCAGGCCGTCTTCGTAATGCCATTCGACTTTCTCGCCGGTGGCCTTGTCTTCAAAACTGACCAGCAACCCCGGGCACAGAACGGCCTTGGCCTTGAGTACGTGTTTGAGGCGGCTGATGGAAAACTTCGGTGAATCGAAATATTTCGGGTCCGGCGCGAAGAACACGCTGGTGCCGGTGTTGCGCTTGCCGACGGTACCAACGATTTCCAGCTCGGTGGCCTTGTAGCCGTCGGCGAAGGTCATCTGGTATTCGTTGCCGTCACGTTTTACACGCACTCGGACTTCGGTCGACAAGGCGTTGACCACCGAAATACCCACCCCGTGCAGACCGCCGGAGAACTGGTAGTTCTTGTTGGAAAACTTGCCGCCCGCATGGAGCTTGGTGAGGATCAGCTCAACGCCCGACACGCCCTCTTCGGGGTGAATGTCCACCGGCATGCCACGGCCGTCATCGCTGACTTCCAGCGAATGATCGGCGTGCAGGATGACCTGCACCGATTTGGCGTGCCCGGCCAAGGCTTCGTCGACGCTGTTGTCGATGACTTCCTGGGCGAGGTGGTTCGGCCGACTGGTGTCGGTGTACATGCCGGGGCGTTTGCGCACCGGGTCGAGGCCCGAGAGGACTTCGATGGCGTCGGCGTTATAAGAGCTAGCGCTGGGAGTGGCCATGGGGTCTCGTCGTCAGTCGTTCATTGAAAATAGGGGGCGAGGTTTCACAGAGCCGTGAAATCAATCGCCTGATACAAATCTGCGCCAATGCCGGCAAACGTCAGCATGGCTGGAAGCTGTGCGGCAAAGCCCTGGAAACTATGGTCGCCGCCGGCCTGGATACGCAAGGCACAGGCCCGGTAATACTGCTGGGCGAGGCGATAATCCAGCGTTTCATCACCGGTTTGCAACCATACCTGATAACGCTGCGGATCCTGGGGCGCCGGCACTTCCAGTTCGGCCAGGGCCGTCACGTGGTCGTGGGTCAATTCCCAGGTTTCATCGGTATACAGGTTTTTCTGCGTTCCCAGGAATCCGTCGAACATCCGGTGCGGACTGACGGCAGGGTTGATCAGCAGGGCTTTCAGGCCATGGCGCTCGGCCAGGTGAGTCGCATAGTAGCCGCCGAGCGAGCTGCCGACCAGCAGCGGCCGACCGAGCTCGGCGATCGCCTGTTCCAGCTGACCGATGGCCTCACGGGGATGATGATGCAATGCAGGTACACGCAACTGGTCGCTCAGGCCCAGACGGTCCATCACTTCGCTCAACTGAGTGGCCTTTTTCGATGCAGGCGCGCTGTTGAAACCGTGGATATAAAGGATCGAACCGGACATTTGGACTCCCTGTGCGTCGGGTAAAGAAGGCGGGAGTTTACTGCATCAATAACCGTTGGAACCGTAATCCACCGTAAAATCGAAGCCGATGACCCGCTCCACTCCGGTTTCCAGCTGCCCATCAGGCATCAACCGCAACCAGCGATACCCCGGCGCCTGTTCTCCGACCTTGAAATCCTCGCTGCCGGGTTCGAACTGAATGCAGGTCGACGGCGAAGCGATCAGACGCACGCCGTTACGCAATTGATCGATTTCCTGATGCACATGCCCCCACAGCACGGCGCGCACCTGTGGAAAACGATCCAGGACTTCAAAAAACGCTTCGGGATTACGCAGCCCGATCGGCTCCATCCACGCACAGCCGATCGACACCGGATGGTGGTGGAGGCACACCAGATGATGGCGCTCCGGCGCTTCGCTCAACGAACGGGCCAGTAACTGCAACTGTTCATCCTGCAAGTAACCCGGCACCGAACCCGGCACCGCCGAATCAAGCAGCGTGACCCGCCAGTTACCGATATCCACCACTGGCTCAAGCAAAGCACTTTGCACCGCGGCCACCGCCATGATTTGCGGCTCGTCGTGATTGCCGGGAATCCAGCGCGCCGGCGCATCGAGTTGTCGGGTCAGGTCGCGAAACTGCTGGTAAGACTCCAGCGTGCCGTCCTGGGACAGATCACCGGTGGCCAGGATCAAATCGATCTGCGGCTGCTGCGCCTGCACCAGCTCGATGACTTTTTGCAGACTGTCGCGGGTGTTCATGCCCAGCAGCGTACCGCCCGCCTCGGCGAACAGATGACTGTCGGAGAGTTGCACCAGCAACGCCGGTTCGGCGGTGGACAATGTGGATACGCTCGACAAGGTGTTCTCCCAGGGCGCGATCACGGGATCGGATGAATGGCGCAATTATGCTGGGGGACGCTCGAAAGGGGAAACCTGTGAACCTGACGCAGTTCACAACGCGGCTCAGAATTAACGTACGACTTCGTACTCATGCCCCAGCGCCAGGCAATGACTCAGCCATTCGCCCAGGAACATGTTCAGCTGAGCCTTTTCGTCAGGTTGGTGCATCGAGGCGTTCGGGTAAGGATAGATGCCGCGAAAGCGTCGTGCATGTTCGGCGCTGACCACTTCGGCCATGCAGGCGTCGTGATAGACCTGCACTTCCAGTTGCGGCACCGGCAGCCACGGCAGGCTGTGTTCCTGACGCACTTGCAGGGTGGTGGTGTACGGACAGACCTGCAGCACCTCCAGCGCCAGCACGCCCAGCATCTGGTCGCCATGGGTCACGGCTATGCGCCGCGCCGCCGGCTCGCTGCGCATGTCCGGCAGCAGTCGCATCAGGCGCGCGTAATTCGCCTCGCAGGACGCTTGCAGCCCCACCAGGTCCACCCGATAGCGATCGCGCAGCTTGTTTACGACCATAACCCCCTCACTTCAACGCGGTTCAAAGCCAGCCATTGCAAGGCAATGATGGTGGCCGCGTTGGCAATACGTCCGTCGCGTACGGCTTGCAAGGCATCTTCAAACGCCCACACCGTGACGCGGATATCTTCTGCTTCTTCCTCCAGCCCATGCAGGCCGCCGGCCCCTTTACTGTCACAACGCCCCAGGTACAAATGCACGAATTCGTTGCTGCCGCCCGGTGATGGAAAATATTTGGTCATCGGCCACAGCGCCCCGAACACAAGCCCAGCTTCCTCCTGCGCTTCGCGGTGAGCAACTTCTTCCGGTTGTTCGTCTTTGTCGATCAGACCAGCGACCAGTTCGATCAGCCATGGATTGTCGGTCTTGCCAATGGCGCCAACGCGAAACTGCTCGATCAGCACCACTTCGTCGCGCTGTGGATCATAAGGCAGCACACACACCGCATCGTGGCGGACAAACAGTTCACGGCTGATTTCACGACTCATGCCGCCGGCGAACAATTCGTGGCGCAAGTGCACGCGATCGAGTTTGTAAAAACCCTCGAAGCATTTTTCGCGCCGGACGATATCGACGGCGGTCGGAATGGCGTTGGCAAAATCAGTCATGACAATCCTCGTTCTACAAATCCTGTTCAAGGCTACCTTTTTCCCGGGCCTCGACTTCGCGCCATCCTAACGCGCCCGTGACGTTTGATGCAGCCCCTTTCCCGTCAGCGGGATAGACGGTGAGGGCGAAACCCACTCTAATTAGCTTAGTGGCGAACTGACTGCCCCGTTGAGAGTCGAAGCGGGTAACTTTTTGCCTTTCCCTGTTTTATGAAGGACACCCATGTCGCTTTTTAAAATCGCCTCCGTGGCCGCAATCGCCCTGACCCTGGGCGCTTGCCAGAGCCTGTTCCAGCCCAACTACAGGGCGCCGCTGGAAACCACCCGCGACGCCACCGAACAGCTCAAGCCAGGCTGCTCGGACCAGGACTGCCCGCTGGTGAACATCGACACCGTGCACTTCCCGGCCGAGCCACAGCTGGATGGCATCATCGAAAAACGCCTGCTGCAAATGACCCGCACCTCGCCCGATGCGCAAGTGGCGCCGACGCTGGCGGCCTATCGCGAACAGTTTTTGCGCACCGCCGGCCCGCGCAACAGCAGCTACCTGCAAGCGAAAGTACGCGAGCAGCATGACGGCTTGGTGATTGTCGAATTGTCCAGCTACCTGGACACGGGCGGTGCTCACGGCACGCCGGGTCGCGGCTTCATCAACTATTCACGCCAGCAGCATAAAGTGCTGACGCTGTCGGACATGCTGGTGCCGGGGCAGGAAGAAGCGTTCTGGAAAGCCGCGCAAGTGGCGCACAACAGCTGGCTGATCAGCACCAAGCTCGATCAGGAACCGGAGTTCGTGAAGAGCTGGCCGTTCCAGAAAACCCAGAACGTGGCGCTTACCTATGGCGGGGTGATCCTCAAGTACGAAACCAGCAGCATCGCGCCTTACGCGCTGGGCCATGTCGAACTGAAGATCCCCTACCCTCGCCTGAACGGCATTATCAAGCCCGAGCTGTTTCCCGGCCGTAACTGAAGGCCCGACCCAGCACCAGTTGCAGCAGCCCTGCCACCACCAGTGCTGGCAGGGTTGCGCCGATGTCCGGATACAGATTGGCCAGCAGATGATAAGTGCTGACCCCGCCCAGCCAGGCGAGCAGCGCCGGCCAGCGCAATGCGGCTGACGCCACCTGGCCACTGCGTTTGCGCAGGATGAAGTGGTCCACCAGCACCACGCCGAACAACGGTGCGAACACCGAGCCGATCAACAGCAGGAAGTTCTGGTACTGCGCCAATGGCGCCAGCAAGGCGATCAAGGTGCAGACCACGCCGATGGCCAACGCCAGGTGCTCGACTTTCAAGCGCAACAGAATCCCGCTGGACACCGCCGCCGAGTGAATATCGGCAAAGGCGTTTTCCGATTCATCCAGCAGAATCAGCAGCAGCGGAATCCCCAGGCCGGCACCCGCCAGCGCCAACAGCAAGGCATTGACTTCACCGCTCGGCGCGAACGCCAGCGTGTAGGCGACACCCAGGCTCATCAGCCAGAAATTACCGATGAAGAAACCGATGGCGGTGCCACCGAAGACGTTTTTCGCGCGCTTGCCGAAACGCGAGTAGTCGGCAATCAGCGGCAGCCACGACAGCGGCATGGCGATGGCAATGTCGAAGCCCACGGCGAACGGCATCGAACCGTCACCGGCCTGTGCCCACAACGCGGCCAGATCAGCCTTGGCGAACAGATTCCAGGTCAGCCAGATGCACGCAGCCAGCAGCAACCAGATGCCCCACTTACGCAGGATCTGGCGCACGAAGGTCAACGGTCCGCTGACAGCCAGCAAGGTTGCCAGGGCGCCGAAGAACAGCGTCCACAGTATCGGGTTGGACATTGCGCTACCGTCGCTGAACGCCTTCGCGCCCAGCAGGCTGGCGGCATCGCGCATGACGATGATTTCGAACGAGCCCCAACCGATCAGTTGCAACAGGTTCAGCACCGCCGGCAGGCTTGCGCCCTTGGCACCGAGGCTGAGTTTGAGCGCGGCCATCGACGACAGGCCGGTGTCGCTACCGATCACACCGACCGCTGCCAGCAACAGAACGCCAACCAGCGTGCCGAGGAAAATCGCCAGCAACGAGCCGGACAGGCCCAGGCCCGGTGCGAGCAGTGCGCCAGTCTGCAGGACCATCAGGCCGATGCCGAGGGAGAACCACAGGGAAAACAGATCGCGACCGCCGAAGACACGTTTGTCGATCGGCACCGCGATATCAGGTGAATAAGTGCTGGGTTGAATGCTCAAGGGTGTTATCTCAGAGGGACATTTGTTGTTGTGATATTCATCACCGTCTGTAGGAGCAAGGCTTGCCCGCGATGGCGATCTCAGGGGCGCG
>NZ_JBSVXD010000151.1:0-14538 GCF_054070755.1 Pseudomonas sp. SDO5591_S426
AAGGCTGCGATCTTTTGCTTTTAAAAACAAAATCAAAAGATCGCAGCCTTCGGCAGATCCTCCACAGAGGCGTGGGAAACCCCTTCGCCGCCCCGCCGATAAAGCTTTATCATGGCCGCAGTTTCGCTGATCGAGTCCGTCATGAAGTTCGCCATCGCCGTGTTTTCCGCCGCCCATGCGCCCTCCTCGCGCCGCGCCTTGCTGTTCGCCCAGGCCGCGCTGGCCGGTGGGCATGAGATTGTCCGGCTGTTTTTTTATCAGGATGGCGTCTACAACGCCTCCGGCAGCGTGGTCACGCCCCAGGACGAACTCGACTTGCCCAAGCAATGGCGCACCTTCGTCAGCGAGCAAAAACTAGATGGCGTGGTGTGCATCGCCGCCGCCCTGCGCCGTGGCGTGTTGAACGACGAAGAAGCCAAGCGCTATCAACGCGACGCTGTTGCCGTCAGCACGCCGTGGGAATTGTCCGGGCTCGGCCAATTGCATGACGCGGTGCAGGATGCCGACCGCCTGATCTGTTTCGGAGGCGCATGAGATGGCCAAATCCTTGTTGATCATCAGCCGTCAGGCGCCGTGGTCCGGACCGGGCGCGCGGGAAGCGCTGGACATCGTGCTGGCCGGTGGCGCTTTCGATCTGCCGATCGGCCTGCTGTTTCTCGATGACGGCGTGTTCCAGCTCGCGACCAAACAGGACGCCAAGGCCCTGCAACAGAAAGACCTGAGTGCCAACCTTCAAGCCTTGCCGATGTTCGGTGTCGAAGAACTGTTCGTCTGTGCCGACAGCGCGGTGCAGCGGGGCCTGGACCCGAGCGCGCTGTCGCTGGAGGAAGCCCGGGCGCTGGACGCCGCTGAAATCACCGCACTCATTGACCGTTACAACCAGGTGATCACCCTCTGATGTCGACTTTGCATGTGTTGTCTCATTCCCCCTTCGGCGACGAACGCTTGAGCAGTTGCCTGCGCGTGATCGGCACCCATGACGCGTTGCTGCTGTCCGGCGACGCGGCCTATGCCTTGCAGCCGGGCACCGCACCGTTCACCGCATTGAGCGCGCGCAGCCTCAAGCTCTATGTTCTGACCGAAGACGCCCAGGCCCGGGCCATCGACGTTCCAGACTGGGCCGAGGCCATCGATTACCCGGCCTTCGTCGAACTGTCGATCAACCACGACAAGGTCAACAGTTGGCTATGAATGCATTGACGGTCGGCGCCCGCGCCATCGAGTTGGACAAGGACGGTTTCCTGGTCGAACTGAGTGACTGGTCGGCGGATGTCGCCGGTGCCCTGGCGGCTGCCGAAGACATGGAGTTGAGCCCCGAACACTGGGAAATCCTCGAACTGCTGCGCAGTTTCTACGCCGAGTTCCAGTTGTCGCCGGCCACCCGTCCGCTGATCAAATACACCGCACTGAAACTCGGGCCGGAAAAAGGCAACAGCCTGCACCTGAACCGACTGTTCAAAGGCACCCCCGCCAAACTCGCCGCGAAACTGGCGGGCCTGCCCAAACCGACGAATTGCTTATGACCGACTACCCTGCGCTGACCCTCGAAACACCCGCCGAACACCCGTTCGCCCAGTTCGTGCGCATCCTTGGCAAAGGCAAACGCGGCGCCCGCGACCTGACCCGTGAAGAAGCCCGCTCCGCCATGGGCATGGTGCTCGATGAACAGGTCGAGGAAACCCAACTCGGCGCATTTTTGATGCTGCTGCGACACAAGGAAGAAAGCGCCGAGGAAATGGCCGGTTTCACCGAGGCCTTGCGCGAGCGCTTGACTCCCCCGGCAATGGCGGTGGATCTGGACTGGCCGACTTACGCCGGCAAGAAGCGTCACCTGCCGTGGTATCTGTTAGCAGCGAAGTGCCTGGCGCAGAACGGCGTGCGGATCTTCATGCACGGCGGCGGCGCCCACACGGCGGGTCGGCTGTACAGCGAGCAATTGCTGGAGGAACTGAATATCCCGCTGTGCCGCAACTGGCAGCAGGTCGGCACGGCCCTGGACAACGGCGGTTTGGCGTTCATGCCGCTGGTGGACTGGGCGCCGCAGTTGCAACGGATGATCGACCTGCGCAACACCCTGGGCCTGCGCTCGCCGATCCACTCGCTGGCGCGGATTCTCAATCCATTAGGCGCGCGTTGTGGCCTGCAAAGCATTTTCCACCCCGGTTATCAGGCTGTGCATCGCGATGCCAGCGGCTTGCTCGGGGACACCGCGATTGTGGTCAAGGGCGATGGCGGCGAGATCGAGATTAACCCGGATGCCGACAGCCATTTGTACGGCACCACCGGCGGGGTAAGTTGGGATGAGGAGTGGCCGCAACTGTCGAGCCAGCGCCACGTCAAACCGGCATCGCTTGAGCCAGAGCATCTGAAGGCCGTATGGCGTGGCGATGTGGTCGACAGCTACCCGCAAATGGCCCTGATCTCCACCATGGCGCTGGCCTTGCGTGGCCTTGGCCAGACTCGCGAGCAAGCGTTCGAAACCGCCCAGCAATACTGGGAAGCTCGGGACAAATCGATTTAATCGATCATACCCCCTCAACCTTTGCGCTTTTTTATCGAACCTATCGGAATAGACTCCTCTCCAACGCTTATCGGTTGAGGAGTCTCGAACATGGGTTTGTTAGTTGAAGGTCGCTGGCAAGACAAGTGGTACGAAAGCAGCAAGGACGGCGCGTTCCAGCGTGAGCAGGCGCAGCGTCGCAACTGGGTCACCGCTGACGGCCAGCCCGGCCCGAGCGGTGTCGGTGGTTTTGCTGCCGAGCCTGGTCGCTATCATCTCTACGTGTCCCTCGCCTGTCCGTGGGCTCATCGCACGCTGATCCTGCGCAAACTCAAGGGTCTGGAAAGCCTGATCGATGTGTCGGTGGTCAGTTGGCTGATGCTGGAAAACGGCTGGACCTTCGACAAGACGCTGGGCTCTACCGGCGACAAACTCGACCATTTCGAATTCATGCACCAGCGCTACACCGCCGATACCGCCGACTACACCGGTCGCGTCACCGTGCCGGTGCTGTGGGACAAACAACAGAAGCGCATCGTCAGCAATGAATCGGCGGAAATCATCCGCATGTTCAACAGTGCCTTCGATGACTTGACCGGCAACGGTCTGGATTTCTATCCGGAACCATTACGCAGTGAGATCGATGCGCTGAACGAGCGGATCTATCCGGCAGTGAACAACGGCGTGTACCGCGCCGGTTTCGCCACTTCACAGCAGGCTTATGAAGAAGCGTTCGAAGATGTGTTTGCGGAGCTGGATCATCTGGAACAGGTGCTGGACGCCAACCGTTACCTGACCGGCGAGTACCTGACCGAAGCGGACATTCGCCTGTTCACCACGCTGATTCGTTTTGACGCGGTGTACTACGGCCACTTCAAGTGCAACCTGCGGCGCATTGCCGATTATCCGAACCTGTCGAACTGGCTGCGGGAGATGTATCAGTGGCCGGGGATTGCCGAGACAGTGGATTTTACCCACATCAAGAATCACTACTACGGCAGCCACAAGACCATCAACCCGACCGGGATTGTGCCAAAAGGTCCAGAGCAGGATTTCACCGCGGCCCATGATCGGGAGCGGTTGAGTGGGAAAGGGGTTTGGCGCAGGGTCTGAAAGCACAAAAGCAAAAGATCGCAGCCTTCGGCAGTTCCTACAGAATGACATGATTCCCTGTAGGAGCTGCCGAAGGCTGCGATCTTTTCGCAACAGGCAACTCAAAATCAGAGTTGCCCCTGAGCCCCTTCAAACCACGCCAGTTTCTCGCGCAATTGCACCACCTCCCCAACGATCACCAATGTCGGCGCATGCACTTCATGCTCCGCCACCAATCGCGGCAGATCGGCCAGCGTGCCGGTAAACACCCGCTGATTGACCGTTGTGCCCTGCTGGATCAATGCCGCCGGGGTATCGGCGCCGCGACCGTGCTTGATCAACTGTTCGCAGATGATCGGCAAACCCACCAGCCCCATGTAGAACACCAGGGTTTGCGCTGGGGCAACCAGGTCGGCCCACGGCAAATCGGTGGAACCGTCCTTCAGGTGCCCGGTGACAAAGCGTACCGACTGCGCGTAGTCGCGGTGGGTCAGCGGAATCCCGGCATACGCCGCGCAACCGCTGGCTGCCGTGATACCCGGCACCACCTGGAACGGAATGCCGTGAGCCGCCAGTTCTTCGATCTCTTCACCGCCACGGCCGAAGATGAACGGATCACCACCCTTCAACCGCACCACACGCTTGCCTTGCTTGGCCAGATCCACCAATTGCTGGTTGATCTGATCCTGCGGCACGGCGTGATCGGCGCGACGCTTGCCGACATAAACACGCTCGGCGTCGCGACGGCACAATTCCAGGATCGCCGGTGCAACCAAACGGTCGTACAGCACCACATCGGCTTGTTGCATCAGGCGCAATGCCTTGAACGTCAGCAGGTCCGGATCACCCGGCCCCGCACCCACCAGATACACCTCACCGGTGGCCACCGGCGCTTCACCATCGATTTTCGCCTGCAACAGACGCTCGGCTTCACCGCCCTGCCCGGCCAGTTGACGGTCGGCAATCGGCCCCTGGAAAACCTCTTCCCAGAATGCGCGGCGTTGCTGCACATCCGGAAACAGGCCTTTGACCTGATGGCGAAAGCGCGCCGCCAGGCCAGCCAGTTGGCCGTAGGTAGAAGGAATCCAGGTTTCGATCTTGGCGCGGATCAAACGTGCCAGCACCGGCGCATCGCCACCGCTGGACACCGCAATGATCAACGGCGAACGGTCGACGATCGCCGGGAAGATCACGCTGCACAGCGCAGGAGCGTCGACCACATTGACCGGCACGCAACGCCGGTGGGCATCGGCGGACACTTGTGCGTTCAGCGCTTCATCGTCGGTGGCGGCGATGACCAGCCCGCAACCGTCCAGGTCCGTTTCGGCGTAGCCACGCAACAGGCACTCGCCACCGCTGCCGGCAACCAGTTCGCGCAGTTGCGCTTCGATTTCAGGTGCAACCACCCGCAGCAGCGCACCGGCATCGGCCAGCAGGCGGGATTTGCGCAAGGCGATCTCCCCCCCACCGACGACCAACACACGACTGCCGCGAAGGTTGTGAAACAGCGGCAGATAGTTCATTTAACCGATGACCTCGAGGCCACCCATGTAAGGCTTGAGCACTTGCGGTACACGGATCGAACCGTCGGCCTGCTGGTAGTTTTCCAGCACAGCCACCAGCGTACGACCGACCGCCAGGCCAGAACCGTTCAGGGTGTGCACCAACTCAGGCTTGCCGGTTTCCGGGTTGCGGAAACGCGCTTGCATACGACGGGCCTGGAAGTCGCCGCAGTTGGAGCACGACGAGATTTCGCGGTACTTGTCCTGGCTCGGGATCCACACTTCCAGGTCGTAGGTCTTGACCGCGCTGAAGCCCATGTCGCCAGTGCACAGCGCCAGCGTGCGGTAAGGCAGCTCCAGCAGTTGCAGGACTTTCTCGGCGTTGGCGGTCAGGCCTTCCAGCGCTTCCATCGACTGCGACGGCTCGACGATCTGCACCATCTCGACCTTGTCGAACTGGTGCTGACGGATCATGCCGCGAGTGTCGCGCCCCGACGCGCCGGCTTCACTGCGGAAGCACGGGGTGTGGGCGACGAACTTGATCGGCAGTTGCTTGGCGTCGACGATTTCACCGGCAACGATGTTGGTCAGCGACACTTCGGCCGTCGGGATCAGGTACAGATCGGCTTCGCCTTCGCGGGCGATCTTGAACAAGTCTTCTTCGAACTTCGGCAGCTGGCCGGTGCCTTGCAGCGCCGGAGCCTGGACCAGATAAGGCGTGTAGGCCTCTTCGTAACCGTGTTCGGTGACGTGCAGGTTGATCATGAATTGCGCCAGGGCGCGGTGCAGACGGGCAATCGGGCCGCGCAGCAGGGCGAAACGGGCCCCGGACAGCTTGGCGGCGGTTTCGAAGTCCAGCCAACCGAACTTCTCGCCCAGGGCGACGTGGTCCTGAACCGGGAAATCGAAAGCGGTCGGCGTGCCCCAGCGGCGCACTTCGACGTTGTCGTCTTCATCTTTACCGACCGGCACCGATTCGTGCGGCAGGTTCGGGATGCCCAGCAGGATCGAGTCCAGTTCGGTCTGGATCGCGTCCAGTTCGACTTTACCGGCACTCAATTCGCCCGCCATGCGCTCGACGTCCGCCATCAGCGGCGCGATGTCTTCGCCGCGCTGCTTGGCCTGACCGATGGATTTGGAGCGCGCGTTACGTTCAGCCTGCAGTGCTTCGGTGCGGGTCTGGACGGTCTTGCGCTGTTCTTCCAGCGCTTCGATGCGCGCGACATCCAGGGCATAGCCACGGGATGCCAGGCGGTCCGCTACGTCCTGAAGGTTGCTACGTAACAGTTTGGAATCGAGCATGTCGGTCTCTCGTTATCAAAGTTTGGTCAAGGACAGGCCAGCCCAGGTGGCGAGCAGCCCGCCGAATACGCTGATGGCCGCATAGCCCAGGGCCAGCGGCACTTGCCCGCTTTCCAGCAGGCGTACCGTATCCAGTGAAAAGGATGAAAAAGTCGTCAGCCCTCCGAGGAAGCCGACGATCAACCCGGCACGCACCTCGATCGGCACCTCCGGGCGAATCAAAAACAGACCGTATAGAACGCCGATCAGCAAACAGCCCACGATATTAACGGCCAGCGTCGCGGTATAGAAGTGCCGCGGCCAATTAGCGTTGATCCAGTTACCCGTGGCAAAGCGCAACAGCGTGCCGGCGATCCCGCCGACGGAAACCGCAACGATCAATGGAAGCACTATTTTCTCCGCTGCCGGGGGCTTGAACGGTCGAGTTTTGCCAGGTGATTGAGCTTTTCGCCGATCTTCAATTCCAGGCCACGAGGCACCGGTTGATAGAACGGGATCGGGTCGAGTTCTTCCGGGAAATAATCTTCGCCGGCGGCGTAGGCATCAGGTTCGTCGTGGGCATAACGGTATTCGTCGCCGTAGCCCAATTGTTTCATCAGTTTGGTCGGCGCGTTGCGCAGGTGCAGCGGCACTTCCAGCGAACCGTGTTCGGCGGCGGCGCGCAGTGCGGTCTTGAAGCCCATGTACACCGCGTTGCTTTTCGGCGCGCAGGCCAGATAGGTGATGGCCTGGGCCACCGCCAATTCGCCTTCGGGGCTGCCGAGGCGCTCTTGCACTTCCCACGCCGCCAGGCACAGGCTCAACGCACGCGGGTCGGCGTTGCCGATGTCTTCGCTGGCCATGCGCACCACGCGCCGGGCCAGGTACAACGGATCGCAACCGCCGTCGATCATTCGCGCAAACCAGTACAACGCGCCGTCGGGATTGGAGCCGCGCACCGATTTGTGCAGCGCGGAGATCTGGTCGTAGAACGCTTCGCCGCCCTTGTCGAAACGCCGACGGGTATCGCCGAGCAGGCTTTGCAGCAGGTCGGTGCCGATTTCGCTGTTGTCTTCGGCCAGGTCCGAGGCGTTTTCCAGCAGATTGAGCAAGCGCCGGCCATCGCCATCGGCGGCCGACAGCAGCATCTGGAAGCCTTCATCGCTGAGGGTCAGGTTGCGTTTACCCAAACCACGCTCTTCGGTCAGCGCGCGGTGCACCAGCTTGCGCAGCGCGGCTTCGTCGAGGCTTTTCAGCACATAGACCCGCGCACGGGACAGCAAAGCGTTATTGAGTTCGAACGAGGGGTTTTCGGTGGTCGCGCCGATGAAAATCAGCGTGCCATCTTCAACGTACGGCAGGAACGCATCCTGCTGCGACTTGTTGAAGCGATGCACTTCGTCGACGAACAGAATCGTGCGCCGACCGTATTGCGCGGCCTGCTGCTTGGCGATTTCCACCGACTGACGGATCTCCTTTACCCCGGCCAGCACCGCCGACACCGTTTCGAAATGCGCCTCCGAGACTTCCGCCAGCAATCGCGCCAGCGTGGTTTTGCCCACGCCCGGCGGCCCCCAGAAAATCATCGAATGCAGGGCACCCTGCTCCAGCGCCTCGCGCAAAGGCTTGCCGCGAGCGAGCACGTGTTCCTGACCGACGTACTCATCCAGATTGGTCGCGCGCAGGCGCGCGGCCAAAGGCTGAGAGATCGGGGCGCTGCGAAACAGATCCATGGCGTACGTTTAAAACCTCGTATTACAAATCTGCTGGAAACCTGTGGCGAGGGAGCTTGCTCCCTCGCCACATAAGCTCGCACCTACGGATTGCGGTTACTCCTGGATCACGTCCGCACCCTTCGGGATATCGAACTTGAACTTGGACGCCGGGATCGGCTCGTTGGCCTTCACCCCGGTGAACAGGATATTGGTGCGCTGGCCGACGCTGTCGATCAGTTGCATATCATTGACCAGACCGTTGCGGAACGACAGGCGCAGGCTGTCGAACAGGGTGTCCTTGGTTTTCGGCTTGAGGGTGAAGTCAATCACGCCACCGGCTTCCTTGGCGCTGATATCGAAGCTCTCGCTGATCTTGGACACGTCACCGGACAACAGCAACGCCGGCGTCTGGGTCAGGCGCTGGTCGAGGTTCTTGATGGTGGCCTGCTCCAGGTCCGGGTCCCACAGGGTGACTTTCTTGCCGTCGGAAACCATGGTCTGCTCGGCAGGAGCATTGGTGTGCCAGTAGAACAGGCCCGGACGCTGCAACGACATCTCGCCGGCAGTTTCCTGCAACTGAGTGCCAGTGCCATCGAGGGTCAGTTGCGAGAAACGTGCGCTCAGAGTCTGGGATTTTTCCAGCAGTTGGGTCAGACGCGCCACGTCCTTGTCATCGGCGTGGGCCGAGAGCGTGGTCAAAGCCAGTACCGGCAGCAACAGCATGCGGATCAGACGCATGGGAGTCCTCATTACATTCGTGGGAGTGCGGGTGGCGCCTCAGGACGCCGCCCCTTTTCATATCGGGTCAGTCGCGCGCCGGGGTTGGGGCCAGGACTTCACGCGAACCGTTGGTATTCATGGACGTCACGACTCCGGCCATTTCCATGGCTTCGATCATGCGCGCGGCGCGGTTGTAGCCGATTTTCAGCTTGCGCTGGACAGCGGAAATGGAAGCGCGGCGGCTTTCCAGAACGAACTGCACCGCCTCATCGTACAGCGCGTCAGCCTCGGGATCATCGCCGTCGCCGCCGCCACTACTGCCTTCAAAGCCACTGCCGGCCTCTTCGACACCGTTGAGGATGTCGTCGTTGTACTCCGGCGCACCGCGCAGTTTCCAGGCCTCGACCACACGGTGAACCTCATCGTCGGACACGAAAGCACCGTGGACACGAATCGGCAGACTGGTGCCCGGCGGCATGTAGAGCATGTCACCGTGACCCAGCAGTTGTTCGGCGCCGCCCTGGTCGATGATGGTCCGCGAGTCGATCTTGCTCGATACCTGGAACGCCATGCGGGTCGGGATGTTGGCCTTGATCAGACCGGTGATCACGTCCACCGATGGACGCTGGGTCGCGAGGATCAAGTGGATACCGGCCGCACGCGCCTTCTGGGCGATACGAGCGATCAGTTCTTCAACCTTCTTGCCGACGATCATCATCATGTCGGCGAATTCGTCGACCACCACCACGATGGTCGGCAGCTTTTGCAGCAGCGGTGCTTCGTCGTGGATGCTCTCGCGCTTGTACAGCGGATCGCTCAATGGCTCGCCAGCGTCCTGGGCTTCCTTGACCTTGGCGTTGAAGCCCGACAGGTTTCGCACGCCCATCTTCGCCATCAGCTTGTAGCGGCGCTCCATCTCGGCAACGCTCCAGCGCAGGGCGTTGGCGGCGTCCTTCATGTCGGTAACCACCGGGCACAACAGGTGCGGAATGCCTTCGTAGATCGACAGTTCGAGCATTTTCGGGTCGATCATGATCAGCTTGGCGTCTTCCGGGCCGGACTTGAACAGGATCGACAGGATCATCGCGTTCACACCCACCGACTTACCGGAACCGGTGGTGCCGGCCACCAGCAAGTGCGGCATTTTCGCCAGGTCAGTGATGACCGGCTTGCCACCGATGTCGTGGCCCAGGGCCAGGGTGACCGGCGATTTGAAGTTGTCGTACTCAGGGGTCGACAGCACCTCGGAGAAGCGCACGATCTGCCGGTCTTCGTTAGGAATTTCGATACCGACCGTGGTCTTGCCCGGAATCACTTCCACGACACGCACACTGGTCACGGCCAGGGAACGTGCCAGGTCTTTGGCCAGGTTGGAGATGCGGCTGACTTTTACGCCGGCCGCAGGCTGGATTTCGTAACGGGTAATCACCGGGCCCGGATGAATCGAATCCACGGTGACTTCGACGCCGAATTCCTTGAGCTTGATTTCCAGCAAATGGCCAACCGCAGCCAGGGATTCAGGCGAATAATTGAGTTGTTTCTTTTCTGCCGGGTCGAGAATCGAGATCGGCGGCAAGGTGCCTTCCACAGCGCTGTCGACGAACAGCGGTGCCTGTTTCTCTTTTTCGACACGCTTGCTCGGCGCGGCGGGCTTGACCGGCGCCGGCGCAATAACCGGCGGCACCTGCTTCTCGCGCTCGGACATGTGCTTGCTCAGGGCCTGCTCACGTTCGATCAGGCGTTCCTTGACCTTGGCCTGTTCGCGTTTGTCGCTGACGGTCGGCGCGACCACGTCGTGCACACGATCGTCGACTTCACGCAATTGCGCGACCAGTTGCTTGCGTTCGGTACGGGCCGCCCACCAACGATTGGCGGCGCCCTGGAACAGTTCAAACAGGTCGAGGGTGATCTTGCCGGTGACGTCCATCACCTTGAACCACGACAGGTCGGTGAATACGGTCAGGCCGAACAGGAACAGAGCGATGAACAGCAACGTGCTGCCCTGAATGTTCAGCGCGTTTTTGGCCAGGTCGCCAAGGCTTTCGCCCAGTGCACCGCCAGCGCCAGCCGGCAGACCGGTCGCGGCATGGAAATGGATATGAGCCAGCGCAGCACCGGACAGCACCAGGAACACCAGGCCGATCAAACGCCAGGAAAACAGCCAGCCGCTCCACTGCCACGGCTCGTGGCGCTGACGGAAGATCTGATAAGCCTTGATCGCCAGCAACAACGGGAAGATATAGGCGAAGTAACCCAACACCATGAACAGGATATCGGCGCTGTAGGAGCCCGCCGGACCGCCGAAGTTCTGCACGTCGTCGATCTTGCTGTTGTGGCTCCAACCCGGATCGTCCTTGCCATAGGTCAGCAAGGCCATCATCAGAAACAGGCACAACGCACCGATGGCGATCAATGCACCTTCCTTGAGGCGGTAGTGCAAATGCTGGCGCCAGAGCGGAACGACTGTTTTGGGTGCTTCGGTGGATTTCTTCAAAACGCTACTTTTCCTGCGCCCAAGGCGCGTCCATCTGATGAATGTCTTTAAAAAAACGGCAAAAAACTGCCCAATCCAGGCAGGTAAAAAAGTTAACAGGCCTAACTGGTACTACTTTTAACACTGCGCCCCGGTTTTTATAAACACGAAGCGCATCGCTTATTTTGTTACAAACACTGTTACAGCCAGGCATTGTACGGGTTTGCTCATCCAATGCCATGCTGGCAACACTTGTATGCAGCATAGTCAAAAGCACATTGCATGCGACTCAATTTGAGCATGCATTCTCTTTTGTGACAAAGGCTTATGAGGTGTTTTTATGAGCGCAGTGCAACATCACCGTCTGATCATTCTGGGTTCCGGCCCCGCCGGTTACAGCGCAGCCGTGTATGCCGCCCGCGCCAACCTCAAACCCGTTGTCATCACCGGCATACAGGCAGGTGGCCAGCTCACCACCACTGTCGAAGTCGATAACTGGCCTGGTGATGTCGAAGGTCTCACCGGCCCGGTCCTGATGGAACGCATGCAAAAACACGCCGAACGCTTTGACACACAGATCGTCTACGACCACATCCATACAGCCAAGTTGCAACAGCGCCCGTTTGAGTTGACCGGCGACAGCGGCACTTATACCTGCGACGCGCTGATTATCGCCACCGGCGCTTCCGCGCAATATCTGGGCCTGCCATCGGAAGAGACATTTGCCGGCAAAGGGGTTTCGGCCTGCGCGACCTGCGATGGATTCTTCTACCGCAAGCAAGTGGTTGCCGTGGTCGGCGGCGGCAACACGGCGGTTGAAGAAGCCCTGTACCTGTCGAACATCGCCAGCGAAGTGCACCTGATTCACCGGCGCGACAAGCTGCGCTCGGAGAAAATCCTCCAGGACAAACTGTTCGAGAAAGCCGCCAATGGCAACATCCGCCTGCACTGGAACCAGAATCTGGATGAAGTACTGGGTGACGCCAGCGGCGTGACCGGCGCCCGCCTGCGCGACAGCCATACCGGCGAAACCAAGGAACTGGCGGTTTCCGGAGTGTTCATCGCTATCGGCCACAAACCCAATACCGACTTGTTCGTCGGCCAACTGGAAATGCGCGACGGTTACCTGCTGGTCAAGGGCGGCAGCGAAGGTGATGCCACCGCAACCGCCATCGAAGGTGTGTTTGCGGCCGGCGACGTGGCCGATCACGTCTATCGCCAGGCAGTCACCTCCGCCGGGGCCGGCTGCATGGCAGCCCTCGATGCGGAAAAATACCTCGACGACATTCCCGTCGTTTAACGGCACACTGGGTGGCGAGCCTCAAGCTCGCCACCGCCCTCCCCTTCTGCAAGCCCGGACGCCATGCTGACTTGGTTACAACGCAACTCCCTGACTTTCCCGCCGCTGGAAAAAGCCATGCGCGACCCCAACGGCCTGTTGGCCGCCGGTGGCGACCTGTCTGCCGATCGGTTGATTCAGGCCTACCGCCACGGTTGCTTTCCATGGTTCTCGGAAGGTCAGCCGATTCTCTGGTGGTCGCCGGACCCGCGCACCGTTCTGTTTCCCGACGAACTGCATGTGTCCCGCAGCCTGAACAAATTGCTGCGCCAGCAACGCTATCAAGTGACCTTCGATCAGGATTTTGCCGCAGTCATCAGCGCCTGCGCCGCGCCACGGGATTACGCCGACGGCACCTGGATCACCGAAGCCATGCAGAACGCCTACCTGCAACTGCACAAGCGCGGTTACGCGCACTCGGTGGAAGTCTGGGATCAGGGCACGCTCGTCGGCGGGCTGTATGGCCTGGCGATGGGGCGGCTGTTTTTCGGCGAATCCATGTTCAGCCGCGCCGACAATGCCTCCAAATATGGCTTTGCCACCCTGGTGCGACATCTGAAAGACTCAGGCTTTGTCCTGATCGACTGCCAGATGCCCACCGACCATCTGCACAGCCTGGGCGCCAGGGCGATCCCGCGCAGCGCGTTTGCGGGTTATCTGTCGCAATATCTGGATCAACCCAGCC
This sequence comes from Pseudomonas sp. SDO5591_S426, assembly GCF_054070755.1. Lineage (NCBI taxonomy): Bacteria > Pseudomonadati > Pseudomonadota > Gammaproteobacteria > Pseudomonadales > Pseudomonadaceae > Pseudomonas > Pseudomonas sp. SDO5591_S426. The sequence goes on from NZ_JBSVXD010000151.1 coordinate 13,308, forward strand.
GCGCAACCTGGGTTTGCTGAGCGACTTTTGCGCGCGTGGCTTACACTTAATCGAAAGCATTATCCCGAGGGTTGATCATGACCGAGTTGGCGCGTTTGAAGTTCTATGCCACTCAGCCCCACTCTTGCAGCTATCTGCCTGAGGAGCAGGCCACGACCCTGTTCCTCGACCCTAGCCAGCCCATGGATGTGCATGTCTATGCAGACCTGTCGGAAATGGGTTTTCGTCGCAGTGGCGACCACTTGTATCGCCCCCATTGCCAGAACTGCAATGCGTGCGTACCGGCGCGCATTCCTGTAGCCCAATTCACGCCCAACCGTCAGCAGAAGCGCATTTTCAAGCGCAACGCCGACTTGCAGGTACGCCCGGCCAAGCCAGGTTTCAGCGAAGAGTATTTCGACCTTTATCAGCGTTACATCGAAGAGCGGCATGCCGATGGCGACATGTACCCGCCCAGCCGCGATCAGTTTTCGACCTTCCTGGTGCGTGACCTGCCATTTTCACGGTTCTACGAATTCCGTCTCGACGGACGGTTGCTGGCGATCGCCGTCACCGACCTTCTGCCCAACGGCCTGTCGGCGGTCTACACCTTCTACGAGCCCGACGAAGAACGCCGCAGCCTGGGGCGTTACGCCATCCTCTGGCAAATCGCCGAGGCCCGGCGCCTGGGGCTGGACGCGGTGTACTTGGGCTACTGGATCAAAAACTGCAAAAAAATGAGTTACAAGACCCAATATCGCCCCATCGAGCTGCTGGTTAACCAGCGCTGGGTCGTTCTGAACTAGAGCACACCCTTAAACCCCTTGGCTTGACCCCCACTTTTCGGGCACAATGCACGCCGCTTTTGCCTGGCGCAGTTGCACCGGGCCATTCACTGGACACCGAGGGCTTTACTGCATGTCGAAAGAAGACAGCTTCGAAATGGAAGGCACTGTCGTCGACACCCTGCCCAACACCATGTTTCGCGTGGAGTTGGAAAATGGGCACGTCGTAACCGCGCATATTTCCGGCAAGATGCGCAAGAACTACATCCGTATTCTTACCGGTGACAAAGTGCGCGTCGAGCTGACGCCCTATGACTTGAGCAAAGGGCGCATCACTTACCGCGCTCGCTAATCAAGTCAATACAAAACGCCCGGCATAATTGCCGGGCGTTTTTGTTTGCCTGCGATTTACCTGCCGCGCACTGCCCTTGTAGGAGCTGCCGAAGGCTGCGATCTTTTGATCTAAA
>NZ_JBSVXD010000152.1:0-14484 GCF_054070755.1 Pseudomonas sp. SDO5591_S426
CGCCATCGCCGGCAAGCCGTGCTCCTACACAAGAGCAATTGCCTTACTTGAGAAACGCCTGGAAGTCAGCACCCAGTTTGTCGATCGCCGCTTTGAAGTCCTGTGCGGTGATCTTCTGGCTTTCGTTGGAAAGCTGCGTGCCGAACACCTTGCGCACAACCTTGGCCACGGTCTGGTTGTTTTTTGCGTCTATGAACTCGGCTTCGATAAACAGCTCGGTGTCCTGATCCCGGTGTCCGGTGGCTGCCTGGGTCGCCCCGACAACAGCGGCGATGGGCACCACTTCATACCACTTCATACCTTCGTTGGAGGCGCTCACGCCCGTGATGGCGGCACGCATGACCAGGGTTTTCGACCCGGCCGGTGCCGCGCTCGGGCTGGAGACCACCCGGTATTTCTGGCCCAATGTGGCCTTGGCCTTGTTGGTCATGTAGTTCTGGATGTCGTTGAGCGTCTGCTGGTTGACCCGCTCATTGGGCTTGGGCGCCGGATAGAGTTCGAGTCGGGTGAACGCTACGGTGTCATAGGCATTCGCGTTCCATGACGGGCTTACCCAGCGCATCGCCGTACCGCCGCTTGGGGTGCTGACTTCTTGCAGGTTGTTGTAGTTGGACAGGTAGCCGGAGTACTGCTCCTTCTCGGTGACTTTCGAGGTGCAACCCCCGAGCAGGAGCCCGGTCAGTGCGGCGCCGATGAGCAAGTTTCGGGACAGGTTCATAGTGCGGTGTGCTCCTTGAGTAGTCGTTTAAGCGTAGTCAGATAATCAGAAACGCCAAGTCATGTTTCCGGTCACTGTTTGAATCCACGCGTTGTCGAACTGGCCGGAAAGTCGATTGCCCGACAACGATTTGCTTTGGTCCACTTCCATGTCACCCATCCAGATCATGGCCCAACTGAGGTTGACGTCAGTGTCCCTGTTCAGAGCATAGGTGGCTCCCGTCGCGATGCGCCAGGACTCGGCCATGGGCACAATCACCGAGCGCTTGCTGTCAGAAACAGCGCTGCTGTCGTAAGCCACGCCGAAGTTCCACAGCAGTTGCGGGGTGGCCTGATATTGCCCGCCGAGCGACAAATGCCAGGTGTCCTTGAAGCCTGCATCGACATCGGTCGACACGGCATTGTTGGCCGAGGTGTCGACCTGTGCACCGATTTCGCCGAACTCAGACCAGTCCTGCCAGTTGACCGAGGCGAGCAGGGCCCATTGCCGGTCCAGTTGCTGGAACAGGCTCAGGGTCAGGGTTTGCGGCACGGTCATGTCAAGTTGGGTCTTGGCGCCATCCAGGCGATTGAGCAACGGTCCGTTGCCCTTGATGTCGAGGCCGTCCTCGAACTCCAGATCGACCTTGCTGGTGTAGGTCAGACCGATGCGGGTGCCCGGTTGGGGAGCGTAAATCACGCCCACATTGGCGCCGAAGCCCCAGTCCTTGTCCTTGTATTTGAACTGGCCGTCTTCGCGTTCGGTGAACCCGAACGGCGAGCGATCGATCGCGGTCTGGGCCTGCAGCATGCCGTACATGGCCTTTACTCCGACGCCGATCGACCATTGCTCATTGAAGCGGTACGCCACACTGGGCACCAGCGACAGACCGAGCAGGCTGGAGTTTTGCGAGAAATATCGGCCGGACCATTCGTTGTCGTAATTGACGGCCAGGCCGAAATCGCCGTACTGGCCGAAGCCGACGCTCCAGTGATCGTCCAGTTCATGGCTGATGAAAAAACTGCCGCCGGGCATTGGATCAAGGGCACCGCCACTGCCGCTGCCCGCCACGTTGGTGTTGTCGTCGCGATCGAACTTGAGGTTGCCGTACAGCACCTGCAAACCACCGGTGATCTGCGTACCCGGCAGATAGCTCAAGCCCGCCGGGTTTGACGCTATCGTCGAGGGCCCTTGTGCCCGGGCAGCGGCGCCGGCGTTGGCGAGCCCGACGTTATCCGTACCGATTTCGTAGAGCATGATGCCGCCGGCATGAGCTTGCTGGCAGCACAGGGCCAGCACCGTAAGGGCGGGCAGGGCGGTTGTCTTGATCTGCATGGCGTTACCTCAGCAAATGTCCTTTTTTCCCTGAGGGTGGCCAGTCGCGGCCACCCGTGATCGGGCTGCTTACTTGCCCATGGCCGCCCGGGCCGCCTCGATCTTGGCCTTGACCGAGTCGAGGTTGAAGCTTGCACCTTTTTGCATGGGCGGAAATTCAATCGCGGTTTCGGCCAGTTTGGCCACTTGTTGTTGCACGAATACGAAACGCCAGAACTGGAACTTGAACCAGTCGAAATACTGCGTCGAACCATTGGCTGCCTGGTGCTGCGGCCAGCCGGCACGCTCGAACGGGTCCAGACGCAGGTTGGTCAGCACAGGCACGTCGATACTCACCTTGGCTCCCAGCCAGCCGTCAGGCTGATCGATGAAGCGGTACTTGTAGTCATCGATCCGTACCGCACCCAGTGAGCTCTCGCCGAAGTAGAAGATTTCATGGCGATTGGAAGGGCCCTTGCCGGTGATCATCGGTGTCTGGTCGTAGCCATCGAGATGCACTTTGTAGGTGGTGTCGCCCAATTGCTTGCCCTTGAGCAGTTCTGTGGTGATGTTCGGGTTACCAGCCGCCGCGACCAGCGTCGGGAACCAGTCCAGGCCGGACATGATGCCGTTGTTGATCTGGTTCGCCGGTACTTTGCCCGGCCAGCGAATGATCGCGGGAACGCGGAAGCCACCTTCCATCACCGTACCTTTACCCATGGCAAACGGTGTTTGCCCGCCATCCGGCCAGGTGAAGTTTTCCGCCCCGTTGTCGGTGGTGAAAATCACGATGGTGTTGTCATCCATGCCGTCTTTTTTCAGCTTGGCCATGACGTCACCGACGATGTCGTCGATCTGTGCCATGCCGGCCTCTTGTTCCGACCAGCCGTTTTCCGCATTGCGCATTGCTTGGTACTTGTCGGAAAGGTGGGTGACGATGTGCATGCGGGTCGGGTTGAGCCAGACGAAGAACGGTTTGTTGTCCTGTTTGGCCTTGTCGATAAAGCTGAAGGCCTTGTCACGGATTTCGTCGTCGACGGTTTTCATCCGCTCCGGATACAGCGTGCCGGCGTCTTCGATTTTCTGCTTGCCCACTTTGCCCCAGCGCGGCATCACGGTCGTATCGTCAGTGCTGCTTGCCCAGCTGTGCACCATGTTGCGCGGGCCGACGGTCGCCAGCAGCGCTTGCGGGTAATTGGGGTGCGCCGGATCTTCCATGGCGTCGAGGTGATAGAGGTAGCCGAAGAATTCATCGAACCCGTGCACGGTGGGCAGGAATTCATTGAGGTCGCCCAAGTGGTTCTTGCCGAACTGGCCAGTGGAATAGCCCATGGATTTCAGGGCTGCGGCAATGGTCACGGCTTGCGCGGGAATGCCGATGGGAGAGCCGGCCTGGCCCACTGTCGTCATGCCGGTACGGATCGGCAATTCACCGGTGATGAAATTGGCGCGCCCGGCGGTGCAACTGGCCTCGGCGTAGTAGTCGGTAAAACGCATGCCTTCGGCGGCAAGTTGATCGAGGTTGGGGGTTCTGCCGGCCATCATGCCCTGGTTGTAGACACCGATATTGGACCAGCCAATGTCGTCGCCCATGATCACCACGATGTTGGGTGCCTTGTCGGCGGCATGGCTCATGACGGGAAGCATGATTGCGGACATCAGTATGGGCACAGCGAGTATTGACGATAACGTTGTTCGGTTCATGTCGAGCTCCTGCGTACTAGCGTTAGTACTCTGAGACGAACCCCCGAGCGCCATTGATTTTGGGAACCCCCGCGAAGAGCGTAGGTTCGAATGGCGAAATTTCCAGTTATTGGCAACCGGTGTTTCAGCTCGCTTGCACCGGGGCCGGCGCCGGGAAAAGGTGCCAGCCCGGTACATCGCGGGTCAGAATCGGTAGTTCAAGCCCAGCGTCAGCGAACGCTCTGGCGCCGGTTGGCGTCCCCACGGGCTGGTGTCGATACCGCGGAAGTAATACTCGCGGTTGAACAGATTGCTGACCCCGGCCGAGGCGGTCAGGACGCTGTGGTCCTGCAACTTGAATTCCCGCTCGATCGCGGTGTTCCACACCCAGTACGCCGGAAGTTTGCCCACGGACGCGGTGGCATCTTCGTCACCAGAATTGGCGGCGTCGGTATAGGCACTGCTGACGAACAATCCGTCGAGGCTATACGTCCAGTGTTCGGCAAAGTGATAACGGCCGTCGATGTTGAACTGGTTGCGCGACGCGTACGGCACTTCGTTGTCCTTGAAGGCGCCGTTGCGCTGTTTGGCATCGAGGTAGGCGTAGCTGGCGTGCAGGTCGAGATCGGGCAGCGCCGACGGAGTCCAGAACACTTCGGTCTCGATCCCCTGATGGCGGGTGCTGCCGAGGTTGACGAAGCGGTCGGTGGTGGCGTTGTAGACGATCTGATCGCTGAAATCGATGCGGTACACGCCGAAGTCCACGCGCAGACCTTGCCACGGCGTGTAACGCACACCGGTTTCGTAGTTCCAGGCGAGTTCGGCGCCGACGTCGCCTTCCTTGACGATCTGCGTGACCTGCGGCGGGCGCAGGGATTTTTGCGCGTTGGCGTAGACGAACCAGTCATCGCTGGCCTGGTAACCCACGGTCAGGCCCGGCAGCCATTCCTCGGATTTGTTTTCATTCTTGAAACCGGTGATGCCGTCGTCGTAGTTCATCGTCGCGTTTTCGTAGCGCACGCCCGGCGTGATCGTCAGGCGATTGTCGAGCAGGCCGATGGCGTTGCTGAGGTAGAACGCCTTGGCTTCGTCGTCGAAGGTCCAGTCGCGAAACGGCGTGGTTCTTCCCGTGGCGAGGCTTTCGCGATTGACCTTGTAGTCGATGTCTTCACGCACGTAACGCGCGCCCAGCAACCACGTCTGGCTGAGCTGGTCGCCGTCGATGCTCATGCTCAGGCGCGGTTCGCTGCCCCAGACCTTGAAATCACGCGGGCCATCCTGCTTGGTCACCGCCGCGCCGTCCGGGGTGAAGGGCAGGCCGACGACGAAGTTGCGGTAGCTGTTGTGGGCGAAATTGGTCCAGCTGAACTCCACCGAATCGAACGGCCCCATCGCGCCGAGCTGCTGGGTGTAGGTGCCCCAGACCCGGTCGGTGTCACCTTCGAAGCGGTCCAGTGGGCGGGTCGACTGGCGCGGGTCGTCCTTGTAGTCCTTGACGCTGAGGGCACCGGCCAGGTCCATGTCGGCTACATAGCGCTGCACGCCGAAACTCAAGTCGCGATTGTCATCGATGTTCCATTGACCACGCAGGCGATAGTTCTGGATGTCGCTGTCGGAATGCTCGCGGGCGGTGTCGCCGTTGATGGTGTTGAGGTCCAGTTGCAGGCCGAAGTTGTCGGTCAGGTAGCCGCCGGTGCCGAGGTAGGTGTCCCACATCTGGTGACCGCCGGCGTTGAACGTGGTGCGTTCCTGCAGGGTGGTTTCCCATTCCCGGGGAATCGGCTTGCTGATGAAATTGATCACGCCGCCGACGTTGTTCGGGCCGTATTGCACGGCGGCGCCACCACGCACGACATCGATGCGGTCGACGGTCGCCAGGGTCACCGGGAACAGCGACAACCCGGTCTGGCCATACGGCGCGAGGGCAAGAGGAATGCCATCGGACAGGGCTTGCACCCGGCCGCTGCGGCTTTCATACAGGCCGCGTACGGAAATCTGCGGCAGGGCGCCGGTGCCGGTTTCGTCGAAGATTTTTACGCTCGGCACCCGTTGCAAGGCATCGTCGACGCCACGCACGCTGGCCTTGTGCAGGTCGGCTTCCTTGACCATCGAGCGACTGCCGGCGTAGGTGAGAATTTCCGGATCGGTCGCGCCACCGAGCACGTCGCCACGGATCACCATCGGGGCGATGTATTCGGGTTCGGCCGGCTTGGCCGCGGCAGGTTCCTGGGTTTGCGCCGGAACGACAATGAAAGTGTGGTCGTCGCGAACCTGTGATTGCAGGCCGCTGTGGTCGAGCAGTTGCGACAATGCCTGTTGTGGCGTGTAACTGCCCTTGAGTGCCTTGGTGGTTTTGCCCGTCGTGATGTCGCTGGCAAAGATGATCTGCACCGACGATTGCCGCGCCAGGGCATTGAGCGCCTTGTCCAGGCTGGAGCTTGGCAGGTCGAGTTCGACCTTTTCCTGCGCCTGGGCCGGTGTCGCTAGGGCGAACAACAGGCTGGCGGCGAGGGCGGACAATGGCAAATGCCGGCGGTGTTTCATGGACGGTGTTCCTTGGAAAGTGGGGGCTGTACTGACTAGCCGCCACGAGCGCAAGAAAACCCTACCTCCCTCGGCAGTTATTTTTTCGTCGCCTTGCGCCGCACGTGAAGGGTGCCATCGAATTCGCTGTTGAGGCTGACCGGCAGGATGCTCGGCAACAGCTTGAGCAAGTCCTCGACGTTGCGGTTATCGAACACGCCGCTGATCGGCAGGCTGGCGAGACTCGGGTCATCAAGGATGATCGCCGGCTTGCGGTAGCGCTGAATCTGCACCAAGGCTTCGGCCAGCGGTGTGCGCTCGAAAATCAGTCGACTGTCCTTCCAGGCAATCGCCGCGTCGGTGTCGACCGCGATCGGCTGTTGCAACAGGTGCTGTCGCACATCGACTTGTTGCCCAGGCATGAGTTGAACACTGTGTTTGGCTGCCGTTCTGTCGTTCACGTTTACGGCACCGCGCACCAGCGTCACCCGCACCCCATCCTCAAGATGACTGACACTGAACAGCGTGCCCAACACGTTGACCTGCGCGACACCGGCATCGACGCGGAAAGGGCGTACGAGGGTTTTGGACACATCGAACAGCGCCTGCCCGGCTTGCAGTTCCACACGCCGTGAGCGCAGATGCCAGGCGACCGTGGCGCGGCTGTCGCTGTCCAGGGTCATGCGGCTGCCGTCGACCAGTTTCACCACCCGGCGCTCGCCGATCACAGTATGGAACTGCTCGCTCTGGTAGGCCGGATCGAGCCACACCAGCCCTGCGCCGAGCAGCACCAGCAAGATCGTCGCGCCGAGTGCCTTGCGCGGTTTGCGCGGGGCTGGCGTGGGCATCGGGAAGCGATTGCGCAGCTCCTCGCGATGGCGCGCCAGGGCTTCGTCTTCGCGGGTCGATGGGGTTGGGATGGGCGACTGGCTCATTGGGCACGCTCCGTGTCAGCCAGCACTGCACGGCAGGCGGCCAGGCCCAGACGCAGGTGTTTTTCCACGGTCTTCAAGGAAATACCCATGCGCGCGGCCACTTCGGCCTGGGGCAGTTCATGGATTTTGTGCATGACGAACACCATCTGGCAACGCGACGGCAACCCGGCGATGGCTTGTGCCAGACGCTCCAACTCGCGGGCTGCCTCATACTGCTGCGCGGGCAACGGCGCCTGGCAAGCCGCTTCAGGCAACTCGGGCATGACCACGACCCAGGCCTGGCGCCGCCGCTCGCTGCGGTAGCGACTCACGGCCTGATCGTGAGAGATTTTGTGCAGCAACGCCAGCGGCGTGTGCACGCCTTCCTTTTCGCGCTTCTCCAGCAACTGCACACAGACGTCGTGCACCACTTCGCGAGCAAAACCACGATCACCGAAGCGCCGACGAACACGGTCGACCAGTTCGTCGTAATGACGCACCAGCGTGCTGATCAGCGAAGGTTTGGTGGAATCGAAAGGCATGACAGACCCGAGACGAGGCAGAACGACGGCAAATATAAATGAGAAAGCTTTTCATTCATAGCCTCGGCAAAGTGGTTTGAGCGGCATTGCGAGAGCGTCTCTTCATTGATGGACACAGTAGTGGCTATTTAGTAGCCTTCCGCGCTTTCCATTGCATACGCCCCCTCAAGGACGAACATGTTGGCCCTTAACTTTCAATCATCGCGCGCCGTTGCCACGGTAGCGTTGTTCTCCGTTTTGCTCGGCGGCTGTGTAGTCAACGGCACTTATCCCGATGCCACCCAGCCGGATGCCGCCAAGCTGCGCTTCGTCACCAGCATGCAGAACTCGACGTTCTCCTACTTCGATGCCGCGCATTGTGACGGCCTGACCACTGGCGCGCTCAACAACATGTTCACCAGCGATAGCCAGCGCCGGGTCGGCATGAGCGTTGCGCCACCGGCTGACGCCAAGGATTACCTGGAGATCAAACTCAAGCCCGACCAGGATGCTTACCTGCTCGCCCAGGCGGGTGGCTACTCAGTGTGCGGCAGCGGTTTCAACCTCAGGCCTCAACGGGGAGCGGAGTACGAGGTGACCCTGAAGGCCGGGCGCGGCTATTGCCTGACCACGCTGCAGCGTGTGCAACGTATCGATGGCAAGGATGTGCGCACGCCGATGTTGCTCGACCGCAAAGGCGTTGCAGCCTGTGAAGGACGCAACGCGTTCTTCCCGAAAGTGCCGCCGGCATTACCGGATACGCCGCATCGCGTGACCTTGATCGATCAAATCATTGGCAGTTCCGTGATTGCATCGATGAAGCCCGATCCGGCCAAGCCGAGCATTTCAGCGCCGGACAACCTCGACAAATTGATCACGGAGCGCAAGGCCAAGCTCGGTTTTGCGCTGCCGGACGACTACTGGACGCTGTATCGCCAGAACCTGATCGCGTTCGAAGAAGACATGGCGGCAAACAAGGGCGAGACGCTCAAGCGTTACACCGAGGAATACCGTGTGCGCCTGCAACGACTTGACGATAAGCAACTGGAGCAGTGGGCGCTGCCGGAAGACAAATCGGCCAAGCCTGCCAATGCGGCGGCGTTCGCGGAGTACAAGGCGATGGCGATCTACTACTTCCAGATCAGCAATCGCGTGACGTTTGAAACCGTCGGCCGCCACCTGGAGCGGATGGCGCAGATGGATCAACAGTATGGCGTGTGCGCGCGTTATTCCGACTGCTGGAGAAACATCTGAAGAAAACATGAGGCGGTGAACTACGCTCGCCGCCTCAATAGCGATTATCCGCCGGCAGCGGCTGCCAGCAGTGGCGCGATTTGCTCGTCGGTCAACGCGGCCTGGACTTCCATGTTCATGAGGTCGCTCCACTGCAGTACCCACTTCTGAATCGGTACCGGATCACTGGCTTCGGCAATACCAAAACCGGCTGCGCCACCGACGGCGTGCCAGCGGCCGAGCATCTTGACGCCTTCCGGCGGGGCGCCACCGGTCTTGAGAAAACGCTCGATCGCACTGTTGCGATTCGCTGAACTGATCGTCCAGCTGACGATGAATAACATTGGCCACCTCCTTCCAGGGATTGGCACCTGTCTGTCATTTCGTACCGGGTTGGCGCCGGGACCACGGTCACGTTTGCTATTGCCTCGAAACGATTTCGTCCTGCAGAAGGCATAGCAGTGCCACGTACTTCACGTACGACCGCTGATCCTGTTTTTTCAGTCTTTTCAGGAGGTTGTTTCACCAGCGAAACAGCGGCAGCGGCCTGGTGGAATCATCACGCATCCCGCAGCAGGTCATTGGCGCTGAGGAGTTCGTAAGCGATTTCGGGGCGTTTTTCCATGGCGCGGCGGATCGCCGTCGGGATCGACGCGCGGGTCTTGCGGCACAGCCCCGGCAGTTCGCCGACGTGGATGCCGATGCCGCGCATGGTGCGCACTTCGTTGAAGCTGGGGACGATGTCGACGCGGATGCCCAGTTGCTCGAACATGCGCCGTTGCAGGTGCTCCAGGTCCTGGAGGCTCGACAGGTTTTCCAGGCGCTCGATCAGGCGTTTTTCTTCCGCGCGGGTCAGAAACAGGATGCGTACGTCGGCCCCCGGCGTTTCCAGCAACGGGTCACGCCCGCAATCGCAGGCACCGGGTGGGCAGGGTTGGCGAATCGGAGCAGAGGTGGTCATGGGGTTCAATCATAGAGTGCTGTGATTGAGTTTGCCCATAGGGATTGGACTGAAGGTGATCCAATGTGGAGCGCGGTCCCTTGTGGGAGCGAGCTTGCTCGCGATAGCGGATTGTCTGTCACATCGATTTTGAATGTGCCGACGCCATCGCGAGCAAGCTCGCTCCCACAGGGGTTACGGTGAACCTGGCTTACATCATTTCAGGACCAGCATCCGATAAACCCCGTTCTCGGCTTCGATCCCGTGTGTGTCATGGGTGAAACCGGGGAAGGATTTGTCGAAGGCTTCCAGCGCCTTGAGATAGGCCAATAGCGGGCCGTCCGCCGGACCGGCATTTTCGCCCGGCATCAGCAATGGAATACCCGGTGGATACGGCACGATACCGGTGGCGGCGATGCGTCCGGCAGCTTGTTCCAGGGTCACCAGTTCGATGTCGTTGCGCACCAGTTTCTCGTACGCCTCCACCGGGCTGAAGACCGCTTGCGGAAGCGTGCCGAACGCATTGGACATGGCTGAGGTGGTTTTGTGTTTCTTCATGGCGGCGAAGATTTCGTCGGCCAGGTCCTTGAGGCCCATGCCCGCGTAACGGGTCTGGTTCCCGGCCAGCAGGTCCGGCAGGCACAGCTCCAGTTCGACGTTGTCGTCGTAGTCGCGCTTGAAGTCGAGGAGGGCGTTGACCAGCGTGCCCCATTTACCCTTGGTGATACCAATGGAGAACAGGAACAGGATGGTGAAGTCCGTGGTTTTCTCGACGACAATGCCTTGGCGTCCGAGGTACGCGGTCAGCACACAGGCCGGGATACCGGTTGGGAGCAGATTGCCGTCGTCGCCCATGCCGGGGCTGAGCACCGAGACCTTGATCGGGTCCAGCATGCAGTAGCCTTCCTCGATGTCGCCGAAACCGTGCCACACCTCGTTCGGGTGCAGGACCCAGCAGTTCGGTTCGGTTTTCAGCAGCACCGGGTCGACCTCGTGGAACGGCACCGTGGCATTGCCTACCTGTACGGTCGGCGGCTGCCAGCAGGTGAAGAACCAGTCGTTCTTGCTCAGCATCTCGTTGTGCATGCGCGAGATGACCTGACGGAAAGACACCGCTTCTTCAATCGATTCGCTGGTGAGGATTTGCCCGCTGGGCGCTTCCATCATCGCCGAGCTGACGTCGCAAGACGCCATGATCGCGTAGTTGGGCGAGGTCGAGGCGTGCATCATGTACGACTCGTTGAACCGCCCATGTTCGATCGGGTTGCGGCCGTTGCGCACGTGAATCATCGAGGCCTGGGAAAGCGCCGCCAGCAGTTTGTGAGTTGATTGCGTGGCGAATACGGTCGGCTTCGACGCATCGTGATCGTCCGGGCTGCCGTGCATGGCATGGCGGTCGCGGTACAGCGGGTTGAAGCGCGCGTAACCGTACCAGGCTTCGTCGAAATGCAGACGGTCGACGCTCTGGCCCAGCAGTTCTTCGACGCGGGTGACGTTGTAGGTCAGGCCGTCGTAGGTGGAGTTGGTGATGATCGCGTGAACCGGCGTCGGATCGATGCCGTCCTTGACCATCGGATTGTTGGCGATGGCCGCTTTCACGCCTTCGGCGCTCAGGGTTTGCGGGAGGATCGGACCGATGATGCCGTAGCGGTTGCGGGTCGGCACCAGATAGGTCGGCAGCGCCCCGGACAGGGTCATCGCGTGTTCTGCGGACTTGTGGCAGTTACGGTCGCACAGGGCGATCTGGTTGCGCGTGACGCTGGCCATGAGGATCACGCGGTTGGACATCGACGAACCGTTGGTCACGTAGTAAGTGCGGTGGGCGCCGAACACCTTGGCGGCGTAGCGTTCGCCCTGGCCGATGGGGCCGCTGTGGTCGAGCAGCGAACCGAGTTCACCGACGGAAATCGACAGGTCGGAACGCAGCAGGTTCTCCCCGAAGAATTCATAGAACGCCCGGCCTGCAGTGCTTTTCAGAAACGCGGTGCCACCGGCATGCCCCGGTGTGTGCCAGGAGTATTCATAGGACCGGGCAAACTTCACCAGCGCCCCGAACATCGGCGGCAGCGCGGCCTGACGATAGCGCTCGATGGCCGCCAGGATGCGGCCGCTGAGGAAGCGGCTGGTGTCCTCGGGCAGCCAGATGAAGTCGTCGGCGTGCTGCATGACCACCAGCGGAATGCTCGACGCGGTGCTGCGGTCGCTGATCAGGAACACCGGCACGCGGGTATTGCGCTCGCGCAGGCTGATCAGCAGCTTGATGCACTCGTCGTGGCCCTCGCTTTTATCCATCTCCCAACTGAGCAGCACACATTGGATGGCCGGGTCCGAGCGCAGGATAGAGGTGGCGTCGCTCAGGGATTCAGACGCCAGCACGTGAACGGCGCGCTCTTCCACGTCGTTGACCAGCTGTTGCAGGGCGCGACCGAAGACGGTGCGCTTGTCCGGCGGGCTGCTGACCAACAGGGTCAGCATCCCGAGGGAGTGTCTATATTCCGTCATGATTGAGTCTCCAGTGCGACAGATTTCAGGTTATTGACCGGTACCGGTTCGGCGGTGAGGTGCTGCGCGCTGACGGTCTGGGTCGGTACGCTGTTGTTGAGCGCTTCGAGACGGATCAGGCGGTTGTTGACGAAACCGAACAGCGTGTAGCCGAAGATGGTGGCGACGCCGCCGAGCATCAGCGCCTGCTCGCCCGAACTGTAAAGCGCCAGATAGCTGTAGGCCGCCGCGACCCAGGCGATGATGTTGGTCGCCAGAGCCTTTCCAGGCGGTACGTTGGAGACTTTTTGCATGGTCATCAACGCGGCCATCGACAGGATGTACGGCACCAGGTTGGTGACTACGGCGAGGTTGACCAGGGTGTCGAACTGTTTGCTCAGGTTGGGGCTGATGGTGAGCAGGGCCAGCGCAGTCTGCGCCGCCAGCAGCACCAGCATGCCGACAATCGGCGTTCCCGCCTTGTTGGCCTTGGCGAAGATCGACAGGAAGTAACCGGTGTCGGCCGAGCTTTTGTACACCTGCGCGATGGTGAACTGCCAACCGAGCAACGAGCCGATGCAGGCGAGCACCATCGCCGCCATCACGATGTCGCCGATCAATGGGGTGAACATATGGGCGAACACCAGACCGAATGGCGCGGTGGAGGAGACCAGTTCAGCGTTGCCGACGATACCGAAGATAACGTTGGTGGAGACGATGTAGATCACCGCCGCCCCCAGGGTGCCGCCAAGGACCGCAATCGGCACGTTCTTCTCGGGGTTTTCCACTGCGTCAGTGTTGGCGCAAGCCGATTCCAGACCAAGAAACGCCCACAGGGTGATTGCCACCGAGGCACCCGCCGCTTCGAACCAGGATTTGTCGTGGGGGTTCCAGCCAGCGGCATAAACGCTGCTGTCGAACCAGAACCAGCCGACGGTCGACACCAGTACCACCGGAGCGATCACACCCCAGACCGTGATGGCGCCGATCCGGCCGGTGATCCGCGCACCGCCGAAGTTGGCGAAGGTGGTGATCCACAACAGCGCGATGGTCGCCAGGCCCACTTGTAGTGAACCAAGCTGAACGTTGAACAGCACCTGGATGTAGCCGACCGCAGTAATGCTGATCGCCACGTTGGCGATCAGCAGCGACAGGCCGTAGGTGTAGTTGGTGATGTAGTTACCGGCCTTGCCGAAGGTGTATTCAGCGTAACCGCCCATGCCACCGGTCTTTCGACTGAGCATCCCGCAACGCGCAAAGGCATAGGCCAGTGCGAGTGAACCTGTGGCCGTGACCAGCCAGGAGAGAATCGAAATTGCGCCGACTTCCGCGAGTTTTGTCGGTAGTAGCACAATGCCTGAGCCCAACATGTTGACGGCGGTCAACATTGTCAGTTGCCCCACACTCATTTTCTTTGCGACTGACATTCCGTTGCCCCATTAGTTGGCAGAAGAGACTGATAGCTATAGCAAAGGATTGAAATGTCGCAAGAAAATGACTTTCGTTTACTGACTCAGATCAGCTGTTGAGGGTAAGGCATTATGCTGGCCCCCAAGTCTTTCGATTGTCGCCAGAATCGCTGGAATTTCAGGCGGTTAGGGTGGCATTTACATGCGCAATGTGTGGATCGCGCTGATCTCGTTCAGCGTTGCAGGCTGTGCAGTTTCTGCCCAGGCCAGGGAACTGAAGCCCGGTGATACTTATATGTGCAGTTGGGGGGCGGGAACGGCGGCCAGAGCGCAGGAACTCAAGTTGTCCGGGGTTTCGCTGTATGCGGCGCGGCAAAAAATCCAGTCTTACAAGTTCGCCAAATCGTGGATGAGGATGATGGCGATGGGGATTACCGAGCAAACTTATGACAGCCCGACGAAGATGAAGCCGGCGGCATTGCGGCAGAGTTTTTATGATGACTGTGTGAGGTATAAGTTGGCGCGTAAGTGATGCTTTTGGGTACATATCCATTGCTGCGGTAACGGCGGCTGGCGGTTTCGCCCCGAGCTAAAAAATAACCAAAAAAACGTTCGCCGCGGGCGTCCGGCCCCTCGCTCCGGCATTCATCCGGGGCATCGCCTCCGGTTGGCTTGTACGCCGATCTCCTGTGGGAGCCAGCCTGCTGGCGATGGCGGCCTGACAGCCGACCTGATTTTGTGCTGTATCACGCCCAATGTAGGAGCTGCC
>NZ_JBSVXD010000153.1:0-14227 GCF_054070755.1 Pseudomonas sp. SDO5591_S426
GGGATGTCATCGAGGGCAGGCCCGCTCCCACGGGTTTTGGGGTGGGGCACAAATCCGACACCCACCGGCAATCACTGTGGGAGCGGGCTTGCCCGCGATGGCGTCAGTGCAGGCGATGAAGAAAACGCTCAGATCAACCCATCCTCATCATCGCCCACCAAATGACTCAACCCGCCTAACGCCTCCCGCGCCTGGCTTCGGTCCATGAGTTTGGCCTGTGCCGGCGCCGGCAGGTCGGTGACGAGAATCACGCCTTTGCTGATCAGCACCTCGATCAAGTCGTCGAGTACCCGGATCATCTCCAGGTCGCTGTTCTGCAGTTGCTTGAGCTGTTTGATTTGCTTGAGCTGTTTGAGGCTCGTGGCCATGACTTCATTGGCGAACCAGGCCTGGAGGTCAGGGTGGTCGGCCGGCAGCGTTTCCGTGGATTCGGCGTAGGCTTCGGCTTCCACGCGCATCAGTTGTCCTTCTGTATTGCGTTGCACGTAGAACATGGAACATCCCTCTGAGAAGAACCGCGTCATGCTGTCAGCAGCATAGGCGAAATCAGCCATATGGTTATTCGCTAACGGTATTTAAAATAGTCTGCTTATATCTATAAAGTCACTCTCCTGCGTACCTGCCGACCAATCGGCGCGCCGCACGACACGAACCAACACGGGACCTCCGTGAGTTTCTGATCGACGCGCGCGCCCTTGAGCGTGCCGTGCGTGGGAGTGATTTATGTCAGCCGTATCCGCATCGCCAGCCATCGCGCCACAACTCTTTGAAATCCGCCCGTTCAGCGGTGCGGTGGGCGCCGAAATCATCGGCCTCGATTTGTCCCGCCCGATCAATGATCAGGACTTCGCCCGCATTCACCGCGCGCACCTGGATCATCACGTGGTGGTGTTCCGCGACCAGCGCATAACCCCTGAGCAACAGATCGATTTCAGCCGCCGATTTGGCGTGTTGCAGATCCATGTGCTCAAGCAGTTTTTGCTGGCGAACCACCCGGAAATCCTAATCGTTTCCAACATCGTCGAGAACGGCCAGAACATTGGCCTGGGTGATGCCGGCAAGTTCTGGCACTCCGATCTCTCCTACAAAGAACTGCCGAGCCTGGGCTCGATGCTGCACGCTCAGGAACTGCCGTCCGAGGGCGGCGACACGCTGTTCGCCGACATGCACAAAGCTTGGGACAGCTTGCCCGAGGCATTGCGCAAAGCGGTGGAAGGTCGTTCGGCCGCGCACTCCTACACGGCGCGTTACAGCGAGACCAAATTCGAAGGCAACTGGCGCCCGACCCTGACACCGGAACAGCTCGCCCAAGTCGCCGAAGTGGTGCACCCGGTCGTACGCACCCACCCCGAAAACGGCCGCAAGGCGTTGTTCGTCAGCGAAGGTTTCACCACCCGCATCGTTGGCCTGCCGGAGGACGAGAGCCAGCAACTGCTGTCCGAGCTCTACGCCCACAGCGTGCAGCCGCAAAACATCTACCGCCATCAATGGCAGGCCCACGACCTGGTGTTCTGGGACAACCGTTCGCTGATCCACCTTGCTGCCGGATGCCCCAGCTATCTACGCCGCAAGCTGTATCGCACCACCATCCAGGGCGACGCGCCTTTCTGATTTGCCGGAGATTTGACCATGTCCAAACGTCTTCCCTTTGCACCGCTGGCCGCCGCCATCGGCCTGGGTTTCAGCCTGATCGCCGGCAGCCTGGTGGCGCCGACCGTGGCCCATGCCGAAGGTGAAATCCGCATCGCCGAACAGTTCGGCATCGTTTACCTGCTGCTCAACGTGGTGCGCGATCAGAACCTGATCGAGAAGTACGGCAAGCAGGAAGGCATCGACATCAAGGTCGACTGGACGCAGCTTTCGGGCGGCGCGGCGGTCAATGATGCGTTGCTTTCCGGCTCGATCGACATTGCCGGTGCCGGCGTCGGTCCGTTGCTGACCATCTGGGATCGCACCCACGGCAAGCAGAACGTCAAAGCCGTGGCGTCCCTGGGCAACTTTCCGTACTACCTGGTGAGTAATAATCCGACGGTCAAAACCATCGCCGACTTCACCGAAAAGGACCGCATCGCCGTGCCGGCCGTAGGTGTTTCGGTGCAGTCGCGCTTCCTGCAATACGCCGCCGCCAAACAGTGGGGTGACAAGGAATTCAATCGCCTCGACAAGTACACCATCGCCGTTCCACACCCTGATGCGACCGCCGCGCTGGTAGCTGGTGGCACTGAGTTGACCGGGCATTTCTCCAATCCGCCCTTCCAGGATCAAGCGCTGACCAATCCGAATGTGCACGTGGTGCTCAACACCTATGACCTGCTCGGCCCGAACTCGCCGACCGTGCTGTTCGCCACCGAGAAATTCCGCAACGAAAACCCGAAAACCTACAATGCTTTCATCGACGCGCTAACCGAAGCAGCCACGTTTGCCCAGAACGATAAAGGCGCGGCAGCCGACACTTACATCCGCGTCACCAAAGCCAAAATCGACCGCGCCGCGCTGCTGAAAATCATCGACAACCCGCAGTTCGAATTCAGCGTCACGCCGAAAAACACGTACCCGCTGGCCGAGTTCCTCTACCGCGTTGGCGCGATCAAAAACAAACCGGATTCGTGGAAGGATTACTTCTTCCAGGACGCCAAACCGCTGCAAGGGAGCTGACCGAAATGAACGCCCCTTTGCAAGGCCACACGGTCAGCAAACCGATCGCGGCAGCCCAGGCGCTGCTGTCGGTCGATAACGTCAGCCTCGAATACCGCACGCCGCAGCGTGTAGTGCGGGCGACCCATCAAGTCAGTTTCGAGATCGATCCGGCGGACCGCTTTGTCCTGCTCGGGCCGTCCGGTTGCGGCAAGTCGACGTTGCTCAAAGCCGCCGCCGGGTTCATCCAGCCAGTGGAAGGCGAGATCCGTCTGCAAGGTCAGCGTGTTGATGCGCCGGGGCCGGACCGGATCGTGGTGTTCCAGGAGTTCGACCAGCTGCCGCCGTGGAAAACCGTCAAACAGAACGTGATGTTTCCGCTGCTGGCCTCGAAAACCCTCAAGCGCAAAGAGGCTGAAGAGCGGGCGCTGCACTATCTGGAAAAGGTCGGTCTGGCGGCGTTTGCCGATGCTTATCCGCACACGTTGTCGGGCGGCATGAAGGCGCGGGTTGCGATTGCGCGGGCGTTGGCGATGCAGCCGAAAATCCTTTTGATGGACGAACCGTTCGCCGCCCTCGATGCGCTGACCCGACGCAAGATGCAGGAAGAGTTGCTGCTGCTGTGGGAGGAAGTGCGTTTCACGCTGTTGTTCGTCACGCACTCCATCGAAGAGGCGTTGGTGGTGGGCAATCGCATCCTGTTGCTGTCGCCGCATCCGGGTCGGGTGCGGGCGGAAGTGCACAGCCATCAATACGATTTGCACAGCCTTGGTGGCGTGGCGTTTCAGGAGTCGGCGAGGCGTATCCATCGGTTGTTGTTCGATGAGGGTCAGTCGCCGGAAACCGAGCGCGAACTGGATTTTGCCGACATCCGCATCGCTTATTGAGCCAGTTGAGAGGAGGGCCCGATGAGCCATTTATCATCCCCGCGTGAAGAGTTCGAAACGGTTTTGCAGCCACTGACCAGCGTGCCGCTGGAGCGTGAATTACCCCTCGGCCAGCGTCTGTGGCAACAGGACTGGCTGCGCAAAAGCATGATCCTGATTTTGCTCGCCGTACTGTGGGAAGCCGCTTCGCGTTATACGAATAACGACCTGCTGCTGCCGAGTTTCGTGCAAACCGCTCATGCGCTGTACGACGGTCTGCTCAGCGGCGAATTGCTCGGCAAGGTATGGATTTCACTGGTGGTGCTGCTCAAGGGTTACCTGATCGGCATCGTCCTGGCGTTTGCCCTGACGACGCTGGCGGTGTCGACGCAATTCGGTCGCGATCTGCTCAGTACCCTGACCTCGATGTTCAACCCGTTGCCGGCGATTGCGCTGCTGCCGTTGGCGCTTCTGTGGTTCGGGTTGGGGCAGAACAGCCTGATTTTCGTGCTGGTGCATTCGGTGCTCTGGGCGCTGGCGCTGAACACCTACGCCGGGTTCCTCGGCGTTTCGGAAACCCTGCGCATGGCCGGGCGCAACTACGGCCTCAAGGGCATGCGTTTCGTACTGTTCATCCTGATCCCGGCAGCGCTGCCGTCGATCCTCGCCGGGCTGAAAATCGGCTGGGCGTTTGCCTGGCGGACGTTGATTGCGGCTGAGTTGGTGTTTGGTGCAACCAGCGGGAAGGGCGGGTTGGGGTGGTACATCTTTCAGAATCGTAATGAGCTGTATACCGACAAGGTTTTTGCCGGGTTGGCGGTGGTGATTCTGATTGGGTTGCTGGTGGAGAATCTGGTGTTTGACTCGTTGGAGCGGGTGACGGTGAGGCGGTGGGGGATGGTGCGGTAGGAGTAGCTCTAACAGCAGACCCGCGTATAACCGGTCTAGAACTCATCCCATTGTTCGGAATTAAGGCGTGCTTTAAATGTAGCGGTCTCCGTGGATACCATAATGTCGGTTGCCTCTTGGGGAACTTGGAGGCGTCGAGTCTCTAGAGGTTGGTGGGCTGGGACTTGGGCTTCGTTGAGTGGCCGGTGGATCCCTACGAATTGCAGCTACCGTAGCCGTAGGCCTATTGATCGAGCTATGTGTAGAACTCCCAACTGCGGCAGAAGTTGAGGGTCGTACCGAAGACGAAGCGGTGCTGCCATGCTGTACAGCACCGCTTGGAGACGGGCTTCCTACTCCGACAGGGTAAGCAATCGTAGAGCTTTGAGAGTTAAATGCTGCGGCTTTAGTGTCACTGTTCCAGAGTTGCATAGCCGGTGACGATCCAGACTTGGTCGATCTGCCGGTCAAACTACTCCCCTGGTAACTCACCTGAGATGTATTTGCTCCGCGAGAACTACCGCTCACTATCCAAGGTACTGCCGTATACGAACGATGCTCGGGGTGTGAAGAAAAACTAGAACCGTGAAGTTCACCACCATCGTTTCCCCAATAGATCTTGGGTTTATCCTTGGCGATGTAAGCCGCAGCGCCCGCAAGCGCCGACAAATCATTGTTTGACCCATAATCCCGATTTTTTTGTAAGGCACGCATCGCGTCAGCAGCTACATGAACATCAATTTTTGGAAGCCACTCCTATGGTTGGGGAGTTGAAACTGTCCAGCGATTTTGTTGCCGACAGACTTCCAGAATCCCATATGCCCCGTCGGATCAGATCGATTTACCGGATCCCCCACGCAATACATATATGCATTCAATCCACCCCGCCCAAACGGACTCCAACTGTCCGGACTATGAAAACGCATCAATCGCGGGTTGTAGGCGCGGTAACCGTTGCCAAGCAAATACCAACCAATGCTTGCTTCGCGTAACTGGCCATTGAACCCCAGCCGTGTCTCGACTTTCTGCTGCGCGGATTGCACGCCATACGCTAAGTAACCGATGGTGTTAGTGTGGCCATCGACGATTTCGCCAATGATGGTTTGGCTGCGGTCAGTCGCCAGCAACACTACTCGTGGCCCGCTGCGGTTGATTTGATCATCAGGCTCGGCTTGATTCATACCCTTCTCGGTGGTGGGGATACAGCGCTGAAGAGCGAGGCGTCGTTGACTCGACAAAAACCCTTAACGGTCGAGACTTTCATCGCCGCGAAGTCCATCCAGGTACAACCGCTCCGTCACTCTTACGAACAAGCGCTCCATACTCTTGTAACTGACTGGAACCCAGTGAGGGATCCGATCCGGATAAGGACCAGTCACTTGGATCACCTGATTGCCTGGACCGCCTGCTATAAGACGAGTCAGAGGACGAAGATGAAGACAAAGACGAGAATGAGGACCTTCGCGAAGACGGCTCAGGGAGCGACGACAGGTGCTCTGGTAATGGGTCGAATGGTGGTGGATTTCTATCGCGGGCTTCGCGTTGAAGATGTTCTTTCCCCAGCGGAGAAATATCATATCTTCTACCTATGCCTGTATTGTGGCGATCGGGGGGGCTAGTGCTGAATGATGGCTTTGAGGGTGAGATAGACGGCGGTGTACTGGTTGATGAACTGCCAGCGTGTAAAGCAGTAGAGGAATCATCCGATGATCCGCTCCGATTATTAAGATTGACAGTTCTGTGCTGTGCTCTCGGCTGCGGTTTGGGTGCGGTGAAGTGTGAATTACCGGGAATCAAGTTTTGGATGAGTTTCTTCACTGTCAACCAATCCCAATAATGTCCTGTTGGATCAAATCGATTGATCGGATCCCCCACGCAATACATATACGCATTCAACCCACCTCCACCAAACGGGCTCCAACTGTCCGGGCTATGAAAACGCATCAATCGTGGGTTGTAAGCGCGGTAGCCGTTGCCTAACAAGTACCAACGGATGTTTATTTCACGTAACTGGCCGTTAAACCCCAGTCGTGTTTCGACCTTTTGCTGTGCGGATTGCTCGCCATAAGCTGAGTAACCGATGGTGTTGGTCTGGCCTTTGACGATTTCGCCGATGATGGATTGGCTGCGGTCAACCGCCAGCAGCACTACGCTACGCCCGCTGCGGTTGTCTTGATCAACAGGTTTGGCTTGACTCATACCGGCACCCTCCAGGCAGTGGAGCAGGTCTTGAGTTTTACTCGCTTGAGTCGGGCTTGAGAACTATCAGAACTGATAGTTGCCAAGGTCGCGCATTTGGGTCTGCGCAGATGGATGTGGTGTTAGTTCGGCCGCCATCGCGAGCAGGCTCGCTCCTACATGGGTTCCTTGGCGTTCACAAAATCTGCGACCGGCCCAGATCCCCTGTAGGAGCGAGCCTGCTCGCGATGGGGCCGGTGCTGCTGGCATCCCATTCCGAGAATGTTTGATAGCATTGCGTCTGAATCAACTCCGATCATCCACGAGTGCTCGCCATGCAATTGCCAGACATGAACCTGTTGGTCGCCCTCGACGCGTTACTCGACGAGGGCAGTGTGGTGGGCGCGGCGCGGCGGATGAACCTGAGCCCGGCGGCGATGAGCCGGACGTTGACGCGGGTTCGCGAGGCGATTGGTGATCCGATCCTGGTGCGCGCCGGTCGAGGTCTGGTGCCCACGCCCAAGGCGCTGGAGTTGCGTGAGCAGGTGCGCGATGTGGTGGAGCAGGCCGCGCAGTTGTTTCATTCCGCGCGAGTAGTGGATCTGGGCAGTTTGCGTCGGCGGTTCAGTATCCGCGCCAACGATTTTTTTATCGGCATCTACGGCGGCAAGCTGTTCGACACCATGGAGCGTCAGGCCCCGCATTGCGAATTGCGTTTTGCGCCGGAAGGCGATGGCGATGACGAGGCGTTGCGCGAGGGGCGTATCGATATCAGCGTCAGCAACAACCGACCGCTGATGCCGGAAGTGAAGGTGCAGAACCTGTTTTCCACCCAGTTTGTCGGGCTGGTGCGTGAAGATCACCCGCTGCTCGATCAGGAGATCACCGCCGAGCGCTTTGCCGGGTATTCGCACATCAGCATGTCCCGTCGCGGCATTGCTCGGGGGCCAATCGATACGGCACTCAATGCGTTGGGGCTGGAGCGGCGGGTGGCGGTGATCGCGCCGAGTTTCCATGCGGCAATGTTTGCCTTGCCCGATTCCGACCTGATTCTGCCGGTGCCCAGGGAGACGCTATTGAGCGTGCGTCGACTGGGGCTGAAGCTGCGTTCGTTCACCCTGCCGATCCCGTTGCCGACCATCGTGCTCAACCAGGCCTGGCACCCGCGATTCGATAATGACCCCGCCCACCGCTGGCTGCGTGAAACGCTGAAAGCCTGTTGCGACGAGACCTGGCTCGCCGCTCAGCCATGATGCCCGCAAGGGGCCATTAACACCTATGGATGGTGGTTGAGCTGCCGCGGCGGTGTTAGTTTTTTACGTCATTTCCTGTGCGAGGCGAGTGTTCGTCCTCGCTTGATTGCCGTCGTTCGAATGCTGCGTCCCACGCACTTATAAAGTGCTGATAAGTCAGTTTTCGTCAGCGATGGGCATTCGTAGACTGCGACCTTCTATTTTCGGAGTTGAGAAACCGATGACCTCCCTGACGGCCTCGGTGCCTTTGGCTGCCCCTATGCCGGCCGCCGCGCCCATGGTGTTTGGTCCGCGGATCATCATCGGCCTGGTGGGCGTGTTGCTGGCGGTGCTGGTTTCGGGCCTGAACGAGGCGGTGACCAAGATTGCCCTGGCTGATATCCGTGGTGCGTTGGGCATCGGCTATGACGAAGGCACCTGGCTGGTCGCCAGTTACGCCGCGACCTCGGTGGCTGCCATGGCGTTTGCCCCGTGGTGCTCGGTGACGTTTTCGTTGCGGCGTTTCACCCTCTGCGCCATCGGTGCCTTCACCCTGCTGGGGGTGTTGTGCCCGTTGGCGCCGAACTACGAAAGTTTGCTGGTGCTGCGCACGCTGCAAGGCCTCGCCGGCGGCGCACTGCCACCGATGCTGATGACCGCCGCCCTGCGTTTTCTGCCGGCCAACGTAAAACTGTACGGCTTGGCCGGTTATACCCTGACGGCCACTTTTGGCCCGGGGCTGGGCACGCCGCTGGCCGGGCTCTGGACCGAATATGTCGGCTGGCAGTGGACCTTCTGGCAAATCGTCGTGCCGTGCCTGATTGCCATGGTCGCAGTGGGTTACGGCATTCCTAAGGACCCGCTGCGACTGGAGCGTTTCAAACAGTTCAACTGGCGCGGTTTGCTGCTGGGTTTTCCAGCGATTTGCATGCTGGTGATCGGCATTCTGCAGGGCAATCGTCTGGACTGGTTCGAGTCGAGCCTGATCTGCGGATTGCTGGTCGGCGGGGCGCTGTTGCTGGTGCTGTTCCTGATCAACGAGTGGTCGCAGCCGGTCCCGTTTTTCAAGATGCAGATGCTCGGCATCCGCAACCTGTCGTTCGCGTTGATCACCTTGGCCGGAGTGCTGGTGGTGTTGTCGGCGGTGGTGATTATTCCGTCGAGCTATCTGGCGCAGGTCCAGGGTTATCGCCCGGTGCAGACCGCACCGATCACGCTGCTGGCGGCGTTGCCACAGTTGATTGCGCTGCCGTTGGTGGCGGCGCTCTGCAACCTGCGCTGGGTCGATTGTCGCTGGGTGTTGGGGCTCGGTCTGAGCATGCTGGTGCTGTCCTGCATAGGCGGTTCACTGCTGACATCGGCATGGATTCGCGACGACTTCTATGTGCTGCAGTTGCTGCAGATTTTTGGTCAGCCAATGGCGGTACTGCCGCTGTTGATGCTCTCGACCGGCAGCATCAACCCGATGGACGGACCGTTCGCCTCGTCATGGTTCAACACCGTGAAAGGCCTGGCGGCGGTGATCGCCACGGGCGTGCTGGAAACCTTGACCACCCAGCGCCTGCACTTTCACTCGACGATGCTGGTGGATCGCCTCGGTAATTCCCCTCTGGTCGATAGCGACACTCCGGGCCTCGCCCATCGGCTGCATGAGCAGGCCGTAGTGTTGGCGGCCTCCGATCTTTACCTGTGCATGGCTGGCATCGCGGTGGCGCTGATCCTGCTGATTTTCTGGCTGCCGACGCGGATCTATCCGCCACGCGCACCGACCTGAATGCTCCACTGAAACTGAAGGTTTTTATGACGACTCAATCAAAGCAAAAAGTGGCCGTGGGCGCTGCCGTCGTGATCACGCTGGGCGTGCTGTTTTATCTGCTGGCGCCCAATCTGTTTGGCCAGCGCACGCAACAGAGCACCAATGACGCGTACGTCTCTGCGGACTACACCCTGGTAGTGCCGCGGGTTGCCGGGTTCATCAAACAGGTGTTGGTGGAAGACAATCAGCAGGTCAAGGCGGGGCAGTTGCTGGCCTTGATCGATGACCGCGATCTGCGCGCTGCCGCCGAAGCCGCCGCTGCCGAATCGTTGGTTGCGCAGGCACAACTGCAAAACGCTCGGGCCACTCTCGATCGTCAGGCATCGCTGATCGCTCAGGCGCAGGCGAAAGTGGTATCGGCCAAGGCTGAAACGGCTTTCGCCGAACATGAATTGAACCGCTACACCCACCTCGCCGGAGTCGGTGCGGGCACGGTGCAGAATGCGCAGCAGGCGCGTACGCGCATCGATCAGGCCGGTGCGCAATTGACCAACGCCACGGCGGTGCTGGCGGCGGAACGCAAGCAGGTGGATATCCTGACGGCGCAGCGTGACGCGGCGGAAGGCGGCTTGAAACGCGCGCAAGCGAAGCTGGAAATTGCCAGCTACGAGCTGTCATACACACGCATCGTTGCGCCGCAGGACGGCATGGTCGGTGAGCGTGCCGTGCGGGTCGGCGCCTATGTTACGCCGGGCAGCAAACTGCTCGCCGTAGTGCCGCTGGCGCAGGCGTATGTGGTGGCCAACTTTCAGGAAACCCAGTTGACGAATGTGCAACCGGGGCAAGACGTGCAGGTGCGGGTCGACACCTTTGGTGGCGCGCTGCTGAATGGGCGTGTCGAGAGCATCGCACCGGCCACGGGCGTGACGTTCGCGTCGGTCAAACCGGACAACGCGACCGGTAACTTCACCAAGGTTGTGCAGCGGATTCCGGTGAAAATCATGCTGGAGCCGGGGCAGCCGTTGGCTGAGCGGCTGCGGGTGGGGATGTCGGTGGAGGCGCGGATTGATACGGCCAGTGTTGGGGCGAATGAGGTTGTTCAGCGATGAAGATTTTCGTTGATCGTCCCGACGCCATCGCTAGCAGGCTAGCTCCCACAGGGGACCGCATTTCAATGTGGGAGCGGGCCTGCTCGCGAAGAGGTCGTTTTCCGCAACTCACTTTCTGCGCAGTACTCGTCATGGGGCTTTCGGCCTGCACCGTCGGCCCGGATTTTCAGAAGCTCGAAGCACAGCAAATCGCCGAGTGGTCGAAACCGTCAAAAGCCGCCGCCAGCCAGGCGATCACCGAGACGATGAACGAGCGTTGGTGGGAAGTATTCAACGACCCGAAGCTTTCCGCCCTGAGCCAGCGAGCACTGACCGACAACCTCGACCTGAAGCTCGCCAGCAGCCGCTTGCAGCAGAGCCGCGCCGTACGCCAGGTGGTGACAGCTGACCGCTACCCCACCAGCGCCGTCGGTGGCAGTTACACACGCAAACGCAACAGCGGCGAAGGCCTGATGGACCCGTCAGGGAACAACGGCGACTCCGCGTTCAACCTTTGGGATGCAGGTTTTTCCGCATCCTGGGAGCTGGATTTCTGGGGCCGCGTGCGCCGCGAAACCGAAGCCGCCGACGCCACCCTGGAGGTCGCGGAAAACGACCGTCGCGGCGTACTGTTGTCGGTGCTCGCCGAAACTGCGCAAAACTACATTCAGTTGCGCGGCGTACAAAACACCCGCGCCGTCACCGAGCAGAATCTCGACGTCGCTCGCCACAGTTTGAAGTTGTCGCAACTGCGTTTGTCGGATGGCGTTGCGACCGACCTGGATGTCGCTGAAGCCGCCGCACAAGTCGCCGCTATCGAGTCGCGACTGCCGGCGCTGGAGCAACGCCAGGCGCAATTGATCAACGCCCTGAGCCTGTTGATGGGCGAGCCGCCACACGCACTGGCGGCAGAGTTATCCAGCGACGCACCGGTGCCGCAAACGCCGCGTCAGGTCGCCATCGGTCTGCCGTCGCAACTGGCCGAGCGTCGTCCGGACATCCGCGAAGCCGAAGCCCGCCTGCATGCCGCGACCGCGAGCATCGGCGTGGCGAAGGGTGATTTTTATCCGCGCATCACACTCTCGGGCAATGTCGGTTCGCAAGCCATGCAACTGAGCGATTTCGGCTCGTGGGGCTCGCGTGCATTCGGCATCGGTCCGCAATTCAGCTTGCCGTTGTTCGACGGTGGACGATTGCGCGGCGTGCTGAATCTGCGTGAAGCACAACAACAGGAAGCGGCCATCGCGTACCAGCAAACCGTGCTGCGAGCCTGGCATGAAATCGACGATCAATTGAGCGCCTACAACGCCAGTCAACTGCGTCGCGACAGCCTCGCCGAAGCGGTTCGCCAGAACCAGATCGCCTTGCAAACCGCGCAACAGCAATACGTTGAAGGCGTGGTGGATTTCGTCAACGTGCTCACGGTTCAAAGCGCCTTGCTGGCGACTCAAGAACAATGGGTCGAAAGCTCCACCGGCGTTTCGCTGGCAGCCGTCGGCTTGTACAAGGCGCTGGGTGGCGGATGGCAGTCGGTGTATCCGCTGGCGGCGCAACGCTGAGTGTTGTTCAAGGTTTCGACGACAAATCCGCCATGCCCTTGAGCAGTTCGATCGGCAACGGAAAGACGATGGTCGAACTCTTGTCACCGGCAATCGAACTCAGCGTCTGCATGTAACGCAGCTGCATGGCGCCGGGCTGGCGGCCGAGCATTTCGGCTGCCTGCATGAGTTTTTCCGAGGCTTGCAGTTCGCCTTCGGCGTGGATCACTTTGGCCCGCCGCTCCCGTTCCGCCTCGGCCTGTTTGGCGATGGCGCGGATCATCGATTCGTTGAGGTCGACATGCTTGATTTCGACGTTGGCCACTTTGATCCCCCAGGCGTCGGTCTGGGCGTCGAGCACTTGCTGGATGTCGATGTTCAGCCGTTCGCGCTCCGCCAGCAGTTCATCGAGTTCGTGTTTACCGAGCACGGCACGCAAGGTGGTTTGCGCCAATTGGCTGGTGGCCATGAGAAAGTCTTCGACCTGGATGATCGCCTTCTGCGGGTCGAGCACGCGAAAGTACAGCACGGCGTTGACCTTGACCGACACGTTGTCGCGGGTGATCACGTCTTGCGCCGGTACGTCGAGGACCACGGTGCGCAGGTCGACGCGAACCATTTGCTGGACCACCGGAATCAACAGGATCAGGCCTGGGCCTTTGACCTGCCAGAAGCGTCCGAGCTGGAACACCACCCCGCGCTCGTATTCGCGCAGGATGCGGAAGGTCGCCCCTGCCAATGCGATCAACAGCAGTAGCAGTGCGACAAAACCCAGTTGCAATCCCATGGCTATTCTCCAGCCGCCACCGCGTCAGTCGCGGCCACTTCCAGCAATAATCCCTTGCGTGCCACCACCCGGACCCGTTGCCCGATTTGCAACGGCTTGGCGCTCGACACTTGCCAGCGCTCACCCTGCAAATGCACCCAACCGTGGCAGGCATCGCCGGCCTGTAACGACAAAACCGGCGTCACGCTGCCCAGCAGTCCGGCATCGCCGCTGACGTTTTGCCGCGGTCGGGTTTTCAGTGCGCGGATCAGCAGGAAAATCAGCAGCAGTGCGCTGATCAGTCCCAGGCCGATCATCAATGGGATGGGCATTTCGGTGTTGGTCAGGATCACCGCGCCGATCACGAACATCACAATCCCGCCCAGGCCGATCACGCCGTAATTGGGCAAGGCTGCCTCGGCGATCAGAAACGCAATGCCGAAGGTGATCAGCCAGATTCCGGCCGGGTTGGCAGCCAGTAATCCAGTGTCGGCGGCGAAGGTTTGGCTGCTCAACGCCAACAGAAATGCAATGGCACAACAACGTGTGTTCACGTGACCCTCCGCGAGAGTCGCTGGTGGTTCTGTATTCAGTTTAGTTGACTGATCGGTTGTATGAATTTTGCTCAAATGTCGACCTGTCCGATGGGCGGATTTCCCGCCGGATTGCAGCGACGGGCCTAGACTTTCAGTACGTGGAAAAGTGTTAACCATCGTCCGCCAGTCATTAATGCGGACACCGAGGTGCATCATGCGTATGGCAAGAACCGTGCTGAGAAGCCTGGAAAAGGCTCAATGCAACTACGACATCGTCACTCACCCACACTCGGCCAGCAGCCTCGAAACGGCGCGGGTCGCGGGCATTCCCGCCGAACGGGTGGCCAAGTCGGTGATCCTGGATGATCACCATGGGCATTACCTGATGGCCGTGCTGCCCGCCAGCCGTCATCTGGACCTGAGCAAAGTCCGCAGCAGCGGCGAGTGGCAGGTGTCACGGGAAAGCAATCTGCCGCATCTGTTCGATGACTGCGAACGTGGCGCCATACCGGCCCTGGGCGAGGCTTACGGGCTGGACGTGGTCATCGACCCGCTGCTGACGCGGCAGAAAGACATCTATCTGGAGGCTGGCAACCACACCAACCTGCTGCACATGAACATGCCGGACTTCCTGAAAATGGTGCCGCATGCGGAGGTGCGGGAGTTGAGTAACTAAGTCTTGCAGTGTTTTGTCTGCCGCCATCGCGGGCAAGCCTTGCTCCTACAGGGTTTCGCAGTGTCTGTA
>NZ_JBSVXD010000154.1:0-14213 GCF_054070755.1 Pseudomonas sp. SDO5591_S426
ATGCGATCTCCTGTAGGAGCTGTCGAGTGCAACGAGGCTGCGATCTTTCAGCTTTTACGCCAGTTCAAAATCAGCAAAGTCACCACCCCCGCCACAATCCCCCAGAACGCCGAACCGATGGAAAACAGCGTCAGCCCCGATGCCGTGACCATGAAGGTGATCAGCGCCGCTTCACGTTCCTTCACTTCACTCATGGCAATGCTCAGGCCATTGATGATCGAGCCGAACAGCGCCAGTGCGGCAATCGACAGCACCAGTTCCTTGGGCAACGCGGCAAACAGCGCCGCCAACGTTGCGCCGAACACCCCGGCGATCCCGTAGAAAATCCCGCACCACACCGCCGCCGTGTAGCGTTTGCTGCGATCTTCATGGGCATGCGGCCCGGTGCAGATCGCCGCGCTGATGGCGGCCAGGTTGATCCCGTGGGAGCCGAACGGCGCCAGCAGCAAAGAGGCGATGCCGGTGGTGGTGATCAGCGGCGAGGCCGGCACGCTGTAGCCGTCGGCGCGTAGCACGGCGATGCCCGGCATGTTTTGCGAAGTCATCGCCACCACGAACAGCGGGATGCCGATGCTGATTGTTGCGGCCAGGGAAAAGTGCGGGGTGGTCCAGACCGGCGTCGCGACTTCCAGATGGAAACCGCTGAAGTCCAGCAACCCCATGAGCCCCGACAGCGCCGTGCCGATCAACAACGCGCCCAATACCGCATAGCGCGGAGACAGGCGCTTGATTACCAGGTAAGTGAAGAACATGCCCAGCACCAGCGCGGTGCGGTGCTGGGCGGCGACGAAGATTTCGCTGCCGATCTTGAACAGAATCCCCGCCAGCAATGCCGCCGCCAAGGACGCCGGGATCTTTTTCACCAGTCGCTCGAAACTGCCGGTCAGCCCGCAAATAGTCACCAGCACCGCGCAGGTAATATAGGCGCCGATGGCTTCGCCGTAACTGACGCCGCCCAGGCTGGTGATCAGCAGCGCCGCGCCCGGAGTCGACCAGGCAATGGTGATCGGCGTGCGATAGCGCAGCGACAGGCCGATCGAGCACACCGCCATGCCGATGGAAATCGCCCAGATCCACGAGGAAATCTGCCCGCTGGTCAGGCCCGCCGCTTGTCCGGCCTGAAACATCAGGACCAGGGAACTGGTGTAGCCGGTCATCATGGCTATGAAGCCGGCGACAATGGCCGAAGGTGAAGTGTCGGCCCATGGGCGCAGGCGGGTTTGCGTGGCGTCGTTCATGACAGCGCTGTTCCTTGATACGTATGAAAATGTCCGCCGCAACACTGAAACTGTAGGAGCCGGCTTGCTCGCGATGGCGGAGAATCAGTCGACATGAATGTTGAATGTCAAACCGCTATCGCGAGCAAGCTCGGCTCCTACAAGAGGTCGTGCCAATCCCACGGATACTGCGTTAAAGCCTAAACTCAAAAGTAACCGAACGTTGCTATACAGCAGAAGCGACAAACAGCCATACAGTCGTGTTGCCACTAACCATTGTGTACAATCGCAGTGTTTTTTACGCGATACTTGCCAGCGACCCACTGTGCCGTATTACAGTCACGGTCAATTCGCCGCAGTTCTCCCGACTCGAGTGCCCATGAACGAACAGTTGCAGCCCCTAAAGAAACAACCGCGAGCAGGCAAAGCCGGCCGTAGCGGTACCCAGGACGATATTGTCTACGCGCATATCTTCGAGGCCATCCTCGAACAGCGTCTGGCGCCCGGCACCAAGTTGAGCGAAGAAGCGCTGGGGGAAATTTTTGGGGTCAGCCGCACCATCATTCGCCGCGCGTTGTCGCGCCTGGCCCATGAAGGCGTGGTGTTGCTGCGTCCGAATCGCGGCGCCGTGGTCGCCAGCCCGAGCGTGGAAGAAGCCCGTCAGGTGTTCATGGCCCGCCGTCTGGTGGAGCGCGCGATCACCGAACTGGCCGTGCTACACGCGACCGCCGAGCAGATCGCCGAATTGCGCCAGATGGTCAACGACGAACGCGACAGCTTCTCCCGTGGCGATCGCGGCGCCGGCATCCGTCTGTCGGGCGAATTCCACCTGAAACTGGCCGAAGCGGCGAAAAACGCGCCGCTGATCAGCTTCCAGCGCAGCCTCGTATCCCAGACGTCGCTGATCATCGCCCAGTACGAAAGCGGCAACCGTTCCCACTGCTCCTACGACGAGCACACCCAGTTGATCGACGCCATCGAAAAGCGTGACGGTGAACTGGCGGTGAACCTGATGATGCATCACATGGATCACATCGACAGCAAACTCAACCTCGACGAAGAAAGTGCGTCGGATGATCTGCATGCGGTGTTCTCGCATTTGTTGCAGACCAAGAAGCCAGGGCGCTCGCCGGCCAAGCTCTGAAGGATCGCAGCTCCTACAGAGGAATGCGCTCCCTGTAGGAGCTGCCGCAGGCTGCGATCTTTTGATCTTTCTGGCAGGCAATAAAAATCCCCCGGACTGAAAAGTGCGGGGGATTTTTTATGCCCGAAGAAAACTCAGCGCTGATGCACCAGATTCCCCGCCGCATACGTCTGCTGCACGGTCCGGTCATCCCCCAGCGTCATCAACACAAACAACGACTCAGCGATGTTGTTGGCCTGTTTCAGGCGATAGCTCAGCAGCGGCGTGGCGTTGTAGTCCAGCACCAGGAAGTCGGCGTCGGTGCCCGGTTGCAGGTTACCGATCTTGTCCTCAAGACGCAGCGCCCGCGCGCCGCCGAGGGTCGCCAGGTACAGCGACTTGAACGGACTCAAGCGCGCACCTTGCAGTTGCATCACCTTGTAGGCTTCGTTAAGGGTTTGCAGCAGCGAGAAACTGGTGCCGCCACCGACGTCGGTGCCGATGCCGACATTGAGCTTGTGCTTCTCGGCCATCGGCAGGTTGAACAGGCCGCTGCCGAGGAAGAAGTTCGAGGTCGGGCAGAAGGAGATGGCCGAACCGGTTTCCGCCAGGCGCGCGCACTCGTCGTCGCACAGGTGCACGCCGTGGGCGAACACCGAGCGCTCGCCGAGCAACTGGTAGTGATCGTAGACGTCCAGGTAGCCCTTGCGCTCCGGGAACAGCTCCTTGACCCACTCGATTTCCTTGAGGTTTTCGCTGATGTGGGTCTGCATGTACAGATCCGGGTATTCAGTCAGCAACTGGCCGGCGAGAGTCAATTGTTCCGGGGTGCTGGTCGGCGCAAAACGCGGGGTCACCGCATAGTGCAAGCGGCCCTTGCCGTGCCAGCGTTCGATCAGCGCCTTGCTTTCGACGTAGCTGGATTCGGCGGTGTCGGTCAGGTAGTCGGGGGCGTTGCGGTCCATCATCACCTTGCCGGCGATCATGCGCAGGTCGAGCTGCTCGGCGGCTTCGAAGAACGAGTTCACCGATTGCGGATGCACGCTGCCGAACACCAGCGCAGTGGTGGTGCCGTTGCGCAGCAGTTCCTTGATGAAAATGTCTGCGACTTCGTCGGCGTGGGCCTTATCGGCGAACTGACTTTCGCACGGGAAGGTGTAGGTGTTGAGCCAGTCCAGCAGTTGCTCGCCGTAGGCACCGACCATGCCGGTTTGTGGCAAGTGGATATGGGTGTCGATGAAGCCGGGGGTGATCAGCGCGTCCTGATAATGGGTAATTTCAATGTCTGCGGGCAGGGTCGGCAGCAATTCGCTGGCGTGGCCAAGGGCGCTGATTTTGCCGTTATCGACCACCAGCAAACCGTCTTCGAAATACTCGTACGAGGCTTCGATACCCACTTCGGCAGGGTCGGCGATGCTGTGCAGGATGGCGGCGCGGTAGGCTTTGCGAGTCAGAGGCATGAGAATTCTCAGTTAGAGGCTTGGCTGCGGCGTGAGGCAGGCAGCAGTTTGGCAATCGATCCGGCGCTGGAAGTTTGCTGGCCGAAATTCGCGTTATAGGTGGCGATGATTTCGCCGGCGATGGAGATGGCGATTTCCACAGGCAACTTGCCTTTGACTTCGCCGATGCCCATCGGGCAGCGCATGCGTTGCACGACGCTGCTGTCGAAACCGCGATCGCGCAGGCGATGTTCGAACTTCACCCGTTTGGTCTTCGAGCCGATCAGGCCGAAGTAGGCGAAGTCGTTGCGCTTGAGGATCGCGGCGGTGAGTTCGAGGTCGAGTTGGTGGTTGTGAGTCATCACGATGCAATAGCTGCCGACCGGCAGATCATCGATTTCATCCACAGGCTCTTCGGAAACGATTTTGCGCACGCCGTGGGGGATCTGCTCGGGAAACTCTTCTTCCCGCGAGTCGATCCAGCGCACCCGGCAGGGCAGGCCAGCGAGCAATGGCACCAGCGCGCGGCCGACGTGACCGGCGCCGAACACGGCGATCTGCGCTTGCACCTGACCCATCGGTTCGAACAGCAAAACGGTCGCGCCGCCGCAGCACTGGCCGAGGCTGGCGCCGAGGCTGAAGCGCTCCAGATGCGTGTCCTGCTTGCCGCTGGCGAGCATGTCGCGGGCGATCTGCATGGCCTTGTATTCCAGGTGTCCGCCACCGATGGTGTCGAAAGTCTGGCGAGCACTGATGACCATCTTCGAACCGGCATTGCGCGGCGTCGAGCCGAGCTCTTCGATGATAGTCACCAACACGCAGGGCTCACCCTGGTTTTGCAGGTCGGCGAGGGCGTCGATCCAGTTGTACATAAACACCTCAACATCTCTGTTGTCAGTTCGGGCCTCATCGCTGGCAAGCCAGCTCCCACAGGATTTGAGTTGATCCAAACTCTGTGGACACCACAAACCACTGTGGGAGCTGGCTTGCCAGCGATGGCCGCGCCTCGGTCTTTAGAGCGAAGCCAACTCGACTTCGGTTTCGACAGCTTTCGCCACCTTCAACTGGCGCATCTGCTCACAACCCCACAACACCCGCTCCGGCGTCGCCGGTGCGTCGATTTTCGGTTGATGCTTGTAGTCACCGAGACTGGCCACGGCGTCCTTGATCGCACACCACGCGGCGATGCCGAGCATGAACGGCGGTTCGCCCACGGCCTTGGAATGGAACACCGTGTCTTCCGGGTTCTTGCGGTTTTCCACCAGCTTCACCCGCAGGTCCAGCGGCATGTCGGCCACGGCCGGGATCTTGTAGCTGGCCGGGCCGTTGGTCATCAGCTTGCCTTTGTTGTTCCACACCAGTTCTTCCATGGTCAGCCAACCCATGCCCTGGATGAAACCGCCCTCGACCTGGCCGATGTCGATGGCCGGGTTCAGCGAGGCGCCGACGTCATGAAGGATGTCGGTGCGCAGCATCTTGTATTCGCCGGTCAGGGTATCGACCAGCACTTCGCAGCACGCCGCGCCAAAGGCGAAGTAGTAGAACGGACGGCCACGGGCCTGGCTACGGTCGTAGTAGATTTTCGGGGTCTTGTAGAACCCGGTGCTCGACAGCGACACCTGAGCGAAATACGCCTGCTGAATAAGTGCTTCGAAAGTCAGGATGTGATCGCGAACCCGCACATGGCCGTTATGGAATTCGACGTCTTCTTCGGTGACTTTGTACTGACGCGCAGCAAATTCGACGAGGCGTTTCTTGATGATTTCCGCCGCGTTCTGCGCCGCCTTGCCGTTCAAGTCGGCGCCGCTGGACGCGGCGGTCGGCGAGGTGTTCGGCACCTTGTCTGTGTTGGTCGCGGTGATCTGCACGCGGTCCATTTCCACCTGGAACACTTCGGCCACGACCTGCGCGACTTTGGTGTTCAGGCCCTGGCCCATTTCGGTGCCGCCGTGGTTCAAGTGGATGCTGCCGTCGGTGTAGACGTGCACCAGCGCACCGGCCTGATTGAGGAAACTCGCTGTGAAGGAAATGCCGAATTTTACCGGGGTCAGCGCCAGGCCTTTTTTCAGGATCGGGCTGTTGGCGTTGTAGCGACGAATCGCTTCGCGGCGCTCGGCGTACTGGCTGCTTTCTTCCAGTTCGGCGGTCATCTCTTCGAGCATGTTGTGCTCGACGGTCTGGTAGTAATGGGTGACGTTGCGCTCGGTCTTGCCGTAGTAGTTGGCCTTGCGCACCGTGAGCGGGTCGAGGGCCAGATGGCGCGAGATGGCGTCCATCACTTCTTCGATGGCGACCATGCCTTGCGGGCCACCGAAACCACGGTAGGCGGTGTTCGACGCGGTGTTGGTCTTGCAGCGGTGACCGTTGATAGTCGCGTCGCCCAGGTAATACGAGTTGTCCGAGTGGAACATCGCGCGGTCGACAATCGAGGCCGACAGGTCCGGCGAGCAACCGCAGTTGCCGGCCAATTCCAGGTTGATGCCGTGCAGACGACCGGTGCTGTCAAAGCCCACGTCGTACTCGACGTAGAACGGGTGACGCTTGCCGGTCATCAGCATGTCTTCAACGCGGGGCAGGCGCATCTTGGTCGGCTGGCCGGTGAGGTGCGCGATCACCGCGCACAAACAGGCCGGGCTCGCTGCCTGGGTTTCCTTGCCACCGAAACCTCCGCCCATGCGGCGCATGTCGACGACGATCTTGTTCATCGACACGTCCAGCACTTCGGCCACCAGCTTCTGCACTTCGGTGGGATTCTGCGTGGAGCAGTAGACGATCATGCCGCCGTCTTCGGTCGGCATCACCGAAGAGATCTGGGTTTCGAGGTAGAAGTGTTCCTGGCCGCCGATGTGCAGGGTGCCCTGGATGCGATGTTCGGCAGTCGCCAGCGCCGTGGCCGAATCGCCACGTTGATGGGTGTGACTGTCGAGCACGAAGTGGCGCTTGCGCAGGGCTTCGACCACGTCCAGCACCGGCTCCAGATCTTCGTATTCGATGATCGCGGCCATGGCTGCCTTGCGTGCGGTTTCCAGGTCTTTCGCCGCGACGGCGATCACTGGTTGACCGACAAATTCCACGGTGTCGATGGCCAGCAGCGGATCGCCCGGCAGCAACGGACCGATGTCTTTCAGGCCTGGCACGTCTTCGTGGGTGATGGCGATGCGCACGCCTTCAAAGGCGTAGCAGGGCGAGGTGTCGATGCTGATGATTTTCGCGTGGGCGCGGTCCGAAAGACGCGCATAAACGTGCAGCTGGTTCGGAAACTCCAGGCGATCATCGATGTACTGCGCTTCGCCGGACACATGCTTGGCGGCGCTGTCGTGCTTGACGCTGCGGCCGACACCGGTGGTCAGGTCCTTGGCGAACAGTTCAGCCAGTTCGGCCTGGGTCTTCTCTACGGCGTGATGATTAGACATAAGCGGTCACCCGAGTCTCGATGTGCGGTGTTTGCAGTTCGATGAAGTATTTGCGCAGCAGGTTCTGCGCGCTGAGCAGGCGATATTCCTTGCTGGCGCGGAAGTCCGAGAGCGGCGTGAAATCTTCAGCCAAAGCGGCGCAGGCGCGTTCAATCGTGGCGTGGTTGAACGGCGCACCGATCAGCGCGGTTTCGCAGCTGTTGGCGCGTTTTGGAATGGCCGCCATGCCGCCGAAGGCCACGCGGGCATCGGCGATCACGCCATTGTCGAGGCGGATGTTGAAGGCGGCGCACACCGCAGAAATATCATCGTCCAGACGCTTGGAAACTTTGTAGGCGCGGAACAATTGTTCAACGCTGGCACGCGGCACGATGATCTTTTCGATGAACTCGCTTTCCTGACGCGCGGTCACGCGGTAATCGATGAAGTAGTCTTCCAGCGCCATGGTGCGGCGGGTTTCGCCCTTGCACAGGACGATTTGCGCGCCGAGGGCGATCAGCAGCGGAGGCGAGTCACCGATTGGCGAGGCGTTGCCGATGTTGCCGCCCAGGGTGCCCTGGTTGCGGATCTGCAAGGAGGCGAAGCGGTGCAGCAATTCACCGAAGTCCGGGTACTCGGCGTTCAAGGCCTCGTAGCAATCGGAAAGGGACGTGGCGGCGCCGATTTCCAGGCGATCGTCAAAGCGCTCGATGCGCTTCATCTCGGCGACGTTGCCGACGTAGATCATCACCGGCAGGGTACGGTGGAACTGAGTGACTTCCAGCGCCAGGTCCGTACCGCCGGCCAGCAGGCGGGCTTGTGGATAAGCGTCGTAGAGATCGGCCAGATCGGCCACGGTCAGCGGCACCAGGCAGCGCTTGTCGCCGCTGTTCAGTTCCCCGATGTCGGTAGGCGCGATGGCTTTGAGGCGCGCGATGGTTTCGGCTTCACGGGCATCGAACTGATCCGGTTTTTTGCCGCAGCAGGACTGCTCGGCGGCTTCCAGGATCGGGCGGTAGCCGGTGCAGCGGCAGAGGTTGCCGGCCAGCGCTTCGTGAGCCTTGGCATGATCCGGTGCATCGCTGTTCTTTTGCAGGGCAAACAGCGACATCACGAAACCGGGAGTGCAGAAGCCGCACTGCGAGCCGTGGCACTCGACCATGGCTTTCTGCACGCTGTGCAGTTCGCCTTTGTGCTTGAGGTCTTCAACGCTGATGAGCTGTTTGCCGTGCAGCGACGAAACGAACGTCAGGCACGAGTTGAGGCTGCGATAGCGAATGTGTTCGCGACCATCATCATCGGTCTGCAATTCGCCAACCACCACGGTGCACGCGCCACAGTCACCGCTGGCGCAGCCTTCTTTGGTGCCGGGTTTGCCCACATGGTCGCGCAGATAATTGAGCACGGTCAGGTTCGGGTCCAGGGCGTGCTCGCTACGGAGTTCCTGGTTTAGTAAAAACTGGATCACGGAAGGCCTCGCAGACTCATTATTGTTGTTAACCGATGTGACCGAATTTAGCAGGTCTGACTTTTCGGTCAATGATTTTCTGACTTAAAGGTCAGGAAAATGCAATTTGTCGACTAACAACATGTTTCTTCATTATTGACCCTCGCGGGCTTGCCTGCTTTTTGCTTGAATCGTGCCAAAACCCCCGGTAGGGCTCTGCGCCATGACGTATCAATTGCGCTACACTGCGCCGCTTGTGCAGATCGAAGAGTTTGAAGGACAACCATGACGTTCAAGGCGCCGGACAGCCTCGCCGAGCAAATCGCTCACCACCTCGCCGAACGCATCATTCGCGGCGAAATGAAGCCCGGGGAGCGCATCCAGGAACAGAAGGTCACGCAGGCGCTCGACGTCAGCCGCGGTTCGGTCCGCGAGGCTTTGCTGATCCTTGAGCGTCGCCACCTGATCGCGATCCTGCCGCGACGTGGGGCCCATGTGACGGAACTCACCCCGCACAAGGTGCAGAGCCTGTGCACGCTGATGAGCGAGATGTACATCCTGCTCGCCAACGCCGTGGCCACTGGCTGGAAAGTCCAGGCCGACCTGGCGCCGTTCGTGCAGATTCAGCAGCGCCTGACCGCCAGCTACGAGCGCCAGGACATCCATACCTTCGTCGACGACAGTTTCAGCGTGATGCGCGCCACGTATGGGTTCGCCAACAATCCGTATTTGCAGGAAACCGTCGAGAATCTGCAGCCGGCCATGAGCCGTGCCTATTTCCTTGCCCTGGACCAGCGCAAGGCCTCGATGAGCGAGTACCTGGAACTGTTCGAGCGCCTGCTCGCCGCCGTAATTGCCCGTGACTTTCCACAGATTCGCGAAGTGCTGACCGCCTATGGCCAGCGCAGCTGCGATCTGGTGATCTCCGCCCTGACGGACGCCTGATCTTGCGGCTCAAGTGCATCAAGCTGGCGGGGTTCAAGTCCTTCGTCGATCCGACCACGGTGAACTTCCCCAGCAACATGGCGGCGGTGGTCGGGCCCAATGGTTGCGGCAAGTCGAACATCATCGACGCCGTACGCTGGGTGATGGGCGAGAGCTCGGCCAAGAACCTGCGCGGCGAGTCGATGACCGACGTCATCTTCAACGGTTCGACCAGCCGCAAACCGGTGAGCCAGGCGAGTATCGAGCTGGTCTTCGATAACTCCGACGGCACCTTGCTCGGTGAATTCGCCGCTT
This sequence comes from Pseudomonas sp. SDO5591_S426, assembly GCF_054070755.1. NCBI lineage: Bacteria > Pseudomonadati > Pseudomonadota > Gammaproteobacteria > Pseudomonadales > Pseudomonadaceae > Pseudomonas > Pseudomonas sp. SDO5591_S426. Next base: position 9,858 of record NZ_JBSVXD010000154.1, read on the forward strand.
ATGCGGAAATTTCCATTCGCCGCAAAGTCACCCGCGACAGCCAGACCACTTATTACCTCAACGGCACCAAATGCCGTCGCCGCGATATCACCGACATCTTCCTCGGCACCGGTCTCGGCCCGCGCAGCTACTCGATCATCGAGCAGGGGATGATCTCCAAGCTGATCGAGTCCAAACCGGAAGACCTGCGCAACTTCATCGAAGAAGCGGCGGGCATCTCCAAGTACAAGGAGCGTCGGCGCGAGACCGAAAACCGCATCCGCCGCACCCACGAAAACCTGGAACGCCTGACTGACCTGCGCGAAGAGCTTGAGCGTCAACTCGAACGCTTGCACCGCCAGGCCGAGGCCGCCAAGAAGTATCAGGAATACAAGGGCGAAGAGCGTCAGCTCAAGGCCCAGTTGTCGGCGCTACGTTGGCAGGACCTGAACGATCAGGTCGGTCAACGCGAAGCGATCATCGGCACCCAGGAAATCAGTTTCGAAGCCTTGGTGGCCGAGCAGCGCAACGCCGATGCCAGCATCGAACGCCTGCGCGACGGGCACCATGATCTGTCCGAGCGCTTCAATCTGGTGCAGGGGCGCTTCTATTCGGTCGGCGGCGACATCGCCCGGGTCGAGCAGAGCATCCAGCACGGCCAGCAGCGCTTGCGTCAGTTGCAGGACGATTTGAAAGAAGCCGAGCGTGCGCGCCTGGAAACCGAATCGCACCTGGGCCACGACCGCACATTGCTGCTGACCCTCGGCGAAGAGCTGGACATGCTCACGCCGGAGCAGGAGGTCACCAGCGCTGCCGCCGAAGAAGCCGCCGCCGCGCTGGAAGAATCCGAAACCACCATGCACGGCTGGCAGGAGCAGTGGGACACCTTCAACCTCACTGCCGCCGAGCCGCGCCGTCAGGCTGAAGTGCAGCAGTCGCGGATTCAGCAGCTGGAAACCAGCATGGAGCGCCTGGCCGATCGTCAGAAGCGTCTCGGCGAAGAGCGGGCCTTGCTCTCGGCAGACCCGGAAGACGCGGCGATCATGGAACTCAGCGAGCAGCTCGCTGAGTCCGAGGCGACCCTCGAAGACTTGCAGACCAGTGAAGAAGCTCAAGTTGAAAAGCTTGAGCAACTGCGCCAGCAATTGCAGCAGACGCTGACGGCGCAGCAACAGGCCCAAGGCGATTTGCAGCGACTCAATGGGCGTCTGGCCTCGCTGGAAGCCCTGCAGCAAGCCGCGCTCGATCCGGGCACCGGCACCGCCGAATGGTTACGCGAACAAAACCTGGCGAATCGCCCGCGTCTGGCCGAAGGCCTGAAGGTAGAGGCCGGTTGGGAGCTGGCGGTGGAAACCGTACTCGGCGCCGATCTGCAAGCGGTGCTGGTGGATGACTTCAATGATTTCGATCTGGCCGGATTTGCCCAAGGCGATTTGCGTTTGCTCAGCCCCTCTGGCGATGGTGTGCGAGTGCCCGGCAGCCTGCTCGACAAGGTCGAGGCGCAGATCGATCTGTCGCCCTGGCTGGGCCAGGTCAAACCGGTGGAAAGCCTCGAACAGGCGCTGGCCCTGCGCAATCAACTGGCTGTCGGTCAGAGCTTGATCAGCCGCGACGGTTACTGGGTCGGCCGGCATTTCCTGCGGGTGCGACGGGCCAGTGAAGCGGAAAGCGGCGTGCTGGCCCGGGGTCAGGAAATCCAGCAACTGAGCCTTGAGCGCGAAGAGCGTGAAGCCGCCGTCGAAACCCTGGAAAGCCAATTGCAAAACCTGCGCGCGCAACAGCGTCAGCAGGAAAACGGCCGCGAGCATTTACGTCGTTTGCTGCAAGACGAAGCCCGCCAGCAAGGTGAATTGAAAGCCCAGTTGTCGGCCGGTAAAGCCAAGGCCGAACAGTTGACCCTGCGCCGCACTCGTCTCGACGAAGAGCTCACCGAGCTGGACGAACAGCGCACTCTGGAACACGAAAGCATCGGCGAAGCGCGCCTGCAATTGCAGGAAGCTCTCGACAGCATGGCGCTGGATACCGAGCAACGTGAGTTGCTGCTGGCCCAGCGCGACAGCCTGCGCGAGCGCCTTGACCGGGTGCGTCAGGAAGCGCGGCAGCACAAGGATCACGCCCATCAACTGGCGGTACGTTTGGGCTCGCTCAAAGCGCAGCACGATTCGACGCGTCAGGCGCTGGAGCGTCTGGAAATGCAGTCCGAACGCCTGACCGAAAAGCGCGAGCAGCTGAGCCTCAACCTGGAAGAGGGCGAGGCGCCGCTGGAAGAACTGCGCTTGAAACTTGAAGAGCTGCTCGACAAACGCATGACCGTCGACGAAGAACTCAAGACCGCGCAGATCGCCCTGGAAGACGCCGACCGTGAACTGCGCGATGCCGAGAAACGCCGTAATCAGGCTGAGCAGCAATCGCAGCTGATCCGCGGTCAACTTGAACAGCAACGCATGGAATGGCAAGCCCTGACCGTGCGCCGCAAAGCCTTGCAGGATCAGTTGCTGGAAGACGGCTACGATCTGCACGGCGTGCTCGCCACACTGACCGCCGAGGCCAGCGAAAAAGCCGCCGAGGAGGAACTTGAGCGCATTGCCGCACGGATTGCGCGCCTCGGCGCGATCAACCTCGCGGCCATCGACGAATACCAGCAACAATCCGAGCGTAAACGTTATCTGGATGCGCAAAACGACGATCTGGTGGAAGCACTGGAGACGCTGGAAAACGTGATTCGCAAGATCGACAAGGAAACTCGTAACCGTTTCAAAGATACCTTTGATCAGATCAATGGCGGTTTACAGGCGCTTTTCCCAAAAGTTTTCGGTGGAGGCCGCGCCTATTTGGAACTGACGGGCGAAGATCTACTCGATACAGGGGTGACGATCATGGCGCAGCCGCCAGGAAAGAAGAACAGCACCATCCATTTGCTCTCCGGTGGCGAAAAAGCCCTGACCGCATTGGCACTGGTTTTTGCGATCTTCAAGTTGAACCCGGCGCCGTTCTGCATGCTCGATGAAGTTGACGCACCCTTGGATGACGCTAACGTTGGACGCTATGCACGACTGGTCAAGGAGATGTCGCAGACGGTGCAGTTCATCTACATCACCCACAACAAGATCGCCATGGAAATGGCCGATCAACTGATGGGGGTGACGATGCACGAGCCCGGCTGTTCGCGTCTGGTGGCGGTGGATGTCGAAGAGGCGATGGCGATGGTGGATGCCTGATTCGGCACTTGTAGGGGAGGTATTTGTAGTCCGTAGGACTTTTTTACTTGCTTCGACTTGCTGGCCAATCGACATATTCGCGTAAGCCGGGCGGTAGACGGTGTAAAGTTGCCTTTGGTCGTGCTAGTTTAATGTCAATTTTTCGTATACGTGGGCAAAACGCCTGTCAGAACATAGAGTTGGCGCCACGTTTTAAAGCGGTTTACAGGTTGTAAACCCCTTATTTTTCAGCATTTTTTATAGAGGCACGGGATTACATGGAAATCGGTCTGCGCGAGTGGCTGATCGTCATCGGCATTATTGTCATTGCCGGTATTCTTTTTGATGGCTGGCGCCGGATGCGCGGCGGCAAGGGAAAACTGAAATTCCGTCTTGATCGAAGTCTGTCCAACCTGCCGGACGAGGACACCAGCGCCGAGCTGTTGGGCCCGCCTCGCGTGTTGGATACGCATAAAGAGCCGCAACTGGACGAGCATGATCTGCCGTCGGTGAGCATGCCGGCACGCGAGCCTCGTGAGTCGGGCAAGCGTGGCAAGCGTGGCCATGGCGAACCTTCCCAAGGCGACATGAACCTCAGCCTGGATCTGGACGGCGGCCCGAGCTTCAGCAGCCGCGACGGCGATTTCGACGACGATGCCAAGCCTTCGCCAGCGGTCAACGACAAGGACCAGCCGCAGGCCGAAGAAGTTCTGGTGATCAGTGTGATCTGCCGCGACGCGGCCGGCTTCAAAGGCCCGGCGTTGTTGCAGAACATTCTGGAGAGCGGTCTGCGCTTTGGTGAGATGGACATTTTCCACCGTCACGAAAGCATGGCGGGCAATGGTGAAGTCCTGTTCTCCATGGCCAACGCGGTCAAACCGGGTGTTTTCGACCTGGACGACATCGACCACTTCAGCACCCCGGCGGTGAGCTTCTTCCTCGGTCTGCCAGGCCCGCGTCATCCGAAGCAAGCCTTCGACGTGATGGTTGCCGCAGCGCGCAAGCTGTCGCAAGAGCTGAACGGCGAACTGAAGGACGACCAGCGCAGCGTGCTGACCGCCCAGACGATCGAGCATTACCGTCAGCGCATCGTTGAGTTCGAGCGTCGTGCACTGACCCAGAAGCGCTAAGATCAAACGATCGCAGCCTCGTTGCACTCGACAGCTCCTACAGTAATCGC
>NZ_JBSVXD010000155.1:0-14098 GCF_054070755.1 Pseudomonas sp. SDO5591_S426
GTGTCAGTCGCTACAAATATTGACTGACAGGACGCCTTCGCGGGCAAGCCCGCTCCCACAGGGTGATGTGTTGGCTTGTAGAAAGGGGTCAGCGGTTAAAAAAGAGCCTCAAAGCTCTTTGATGGGGAGAAAGTGGAGCCTTTGAGGCTCAAGATGCGCATGAAGCAGGCGGTGAGCTTGATAGGGGTTCAATGCACTCACCACCTACGCAACGGCTTGGGCAAGCAAGCGGCTGCGCAGTTTCATCGTAGAAAGGTGGGGGGGGTGCACTCAAGTACCGCTAGTCGCGTCCCCCCACAAGTGTCAGCTTCTACGCTGGTGCTCACCCGACCAACCGGCCTGATTCAAGGCTTTGAGCAGAGTCTCGGCATCCAGCCCCGACACCGCGTGCCCGTTACCTTCCGTCGTTTCGGCGGCGAGCAGGGCGTTGATGATGGCTTCTTCCACCGCTTCGGTGGCCGCCAGGAACAATTCGCTGATGTGATCGTTATTGACCATGCTCAGGTTGCCCGTGGTCGGCGCTTTTTTGCTTTCATAGGCCGCTGGCGGCACGTGGTCGTTACCGGTGGCGAAGGCGATGAAAATGTCGCCGCTGTGGTCCTCATTGCCGCCGCCGGTACGGGCCAGACCGAGGCTGGCGCGTTGTGCCAGACGCGTGCATTGATGCGGCAGCAACGGCGCATCGGTGGCCAGGCAAACCACGATCGAGCCCATGCCCGGATGCGGCAACGAGGCCCTGAGAAACGGCGAGTCGACCTGTTCCATGTAGCGCCCGACCGGGTAGCCATCGACACGCAATTCGTTGCGGATGCCATGGTTGGCCTGGACGATGGCGCCGACGGTCCAGCCGCCTTGGGCAGCGCTCAGCCGTCGCGACGCAGTACCGATGCCGCCCTTGAACTCATGGCAGATCATGCCGCTGCCACCACCGACATTGCCTTCAGCCACCGGACCGCCCACCGCTGAATGCACGGCTTCGGCCACATGCTCAGGTTTGACGTGAAACCCGTTAATGTCGTTGAGCAAACCGTCGTAGGTCTCCAGCACCACCGGCATGTTCCAGTAGAGTCGCCCGTCGTCCGGTTGCTGCTCACGGTCCACGGCGATCAGCGCATCACGCACCACGCCCAGGCTGTGGGTGTTGGTGAAGGCAATCGGGCTGGTCAGCAGACCGGCCTCGCGAATCCACTCAAGACCGGTGGCGTCGCCATTGCCGTTGAGCACATGCACCCCGGCAAAACACGGTTGCTGGCTGGTGGAACCGACACGGGGTTCGATCACGGTGACGCCGCTCAGGATGTCGCGACCGTTAGCGGTGCGACCGCGCACATTGCTGTGACCGACCCGTACGCCGGGTACGTCGGTGATGGCGTTGAGCGGGCCGGGCTGCAGTTGGCCGAACTGGATGTTCAGGTCGCGGGCACGTGGTTTCATTGGTTTTCTCATCTTCAAGTTCTTGGCAAAAAATGGATCGCGGTTTATTGACCGTTCTTGACCTTGCTCCAGATCCGCGTCCGCACCCGCTCGGTCGCCGGCGGCAATGGCTGCAAGGTGAACAACGTGGCCAGCGCTTGCGCTGACGGATAGACGGCCGGATTGTTGCGGGTCGCCTCAGCCACCAGCGCCGTCGCGTTGCGGTTGCCGTTGGGGTAGTTGAGGTGATTGCTGACCGGGGCGATGACTTCGGCGCGCATCAGGTAATCGATGAAAGCCAGGCCCTGTTGCGGATGCGGCGCGTCCTTGAGCAACACCAGCGTGTCGAACCACACCGGCGCGCCTTCCTTGGGCAGGCTGTAGGCGATCTTCACGCCGTTGCCGGCCTGTTCGGCGGTGGCCTTGGCTTCCAGCATCGCGCCGGACCAGCCGACCGCCACGCAGATGTTGCCGTTGGACAGGTCGCTGATGAATTTCGACGAGTTGAAGTAGGCGATGTGCGGGCGCAACTTGAGCAGCAGCGCTTCGGCCTTCTTGTAATCCTCGGGGTTGGTGCTGTTGGGCGGCAGGTCCAGGTAATGCAGCGCGACCGGCAGCATCTCGGAGGGCGAATCAAGCATCGCCACGCCGCATTCGCCGAGCTTGGCCAGGTTCTCTTCCTTGAACACCAGGTCCCAGGAATCCACCGGCGCCTTGTCGCCGAGTACCGCGCGCACTTTGTCAATGTTGTAGCCGATGCCGTTGGTGCCCCACAGGTACGGCACGGCGTACTGGTTGCCCGGATCGTTGTTGGCCAGTTTCGCCAGCAGCTCGGTGTCCATGTTCTTGAAATCCGGCATCTCGGCGCGGGGCAGCGGGGCCAGGGCGCCGGCCTTGATCAGCGTCGGCAAACTGAAGTTGCTGGCCACCACCACGTCGTAGCCGCTGCGACTGGTCAGCAGTTTGCCTTCAAGCACTTCGGCGCTGTCGAACGTGTCGTAGACCGGCTGGATACCGGTGTCACGCTTGAAGTCATGCAGGGTGTTCGGGCCGATGTAGTCATACCAGTTGTACACGTGAACGGTCGGGCTCTCAGTGGCAACCGCCGACAGCGAAACCGCCAGACAGGCACCAAACCCCAGATTGAAATACGAGCGGTGACCACTCATGATGCGGCACTCCTGGCCTGCTGCGGCCGGTGATGTTCAGGAGCTTGCAGCGTATCGACCGGGGTGGCCGTTACCCATTCCCATCATGGGTTACTCGAAAGGGGTAGTGCGTGGACGCGTTGTTGAAAGAGTTGCCGCTGCACCAGGGGCTGGCGCGGGTGTTTGGCGTGTTGGGCGAAGACGGATTCTGGCGCGCGCTGGTCGATACCCTGCGCTTGCTGGTGCCGCTGGACAACGCCCTGGTCGCGGTGATGCGACCGGGTCGAGTGCCGCGCCTGCTGATCGATTTCGACGCCAAGGGTAGCGGCGACGAGCACGAAGAACTGGCGGACTACCGCGCCGGCATGTACCTGCTCGACCCGTTTTATCTGGCTGTATGTGCCGGCATCAATGACGGTTTGCACAGCCTCGATTCCCTGGCCCCGGACCAGTTCCAGCAGAGTGAGTACTACCTCAGTTACTTCCGTTCGGTGGTCGGCGGTGACGAGTTGCAGTTCATGCTCAACTTCGACGGCGCAGTGCTCGGTCTGTCCCTGGGACGCTCGACGCGCTTCAGCCTCGAAGAGCAAGGCCGCCTGTTGTGCGTGCGCGACTGGGTGCTGGCCGCCATGCGTCGACACGTGCAATTGCTGCCACCGGAAGGGCCGGTCGCTGAAGCGGTGGCCGGTGATCTGGCAACCCTTTTGGACCGTTTCGACGCACGCCTGTCAGTGCGGGAAATCGAAACGGCGCGGCTGATTCTGCAGGGCTTTTCCAGCAAGGCCATCGCCCAGAAAATGGGCATTTCCCCGGAGACGGTGAAGGTGCATCGACGCAATCTGTATCACAAGCTCAATGTGAACGGGCATGGGGAGTTGTTTGCGTTGGTGCTCAATCCGCCAGCGTAAACACCAACGCCTTCAACCCGCATTCCACATCGGCATCCGGAAACTCCGGCGGATTCTCCAGCCGCTGCTCGAACCGCAGGCTCGGCGCCTCGCGGGTTACGCCGTCGATCAGGAAGTCGGCACCGAACGCCGGGTCGTTCATGCAGGCCAGTACCGTGCCTTTTTCCACGAGCAATTCCGGCAAGCGGCGCAGCACGCGCTGGTAGTCCTTGGTCAGCAAGAAGCTGCCTTTCTGGAACGACGGCGGGTCGATGATCACCATGTCGTACGGGCCTTTGCCAATCACCTTGCCCCAGGACTTGAACAGGTCGTGGCCGAGGAACGTGACCTTGCTCAGGTCATGTCCATTGAACCGATGATTGTCGCGACCACGGCTCAGGGCCGGGCTGGACATGTCGAGGTTGACCACATGCGTCGCGCCGCCTTCGATCGCCGCTACCGAAAAACCGCAGGTGTAGGCGAACAGGTTCAGCACCCGTTTACCCTCGGCGTTGGCCCGCACCCAATCGCGACCGTAACGCATGTCGAGGAACAGCCCGGTGTTCTGCTTGCGACCCAGGTCCACCCGATATTTCAGCCCGCCTTCGGTGATGGTCATTTCCTCGATGACGTCGCCGAGCAGCCATTCGGTGGTGCTTTGCAGCAGGTAGCGATGTTGCAGCAGCAAGGTGTGCGCACCGGATTGCGCCCATTGCGCTGACTGAGTGATCGTCATCAGCAACCGCTTCAGATCCTCCAGTTGCGCGGCTTCCGGCTCCTTGAACAACGCCACCAGCACCACGCCTTGCAGCCAGTCCACGGTCACTTGCTCCAGCCCCGGCCAGCAACGGCCACGGCCGTGGAACAGGCGGCGGGTTTCGGCGGGCGGTGTTGCCAGTGCCGTCAGCAGGTGGTCGTGAAGGATGGAGAGGGCGTCTGCGTTCATGGGTCTGGGTCGGCAATTTGCGGGGGGCGGCATTTAACCATAGATGCGCTTGTTACAGATCACACAAAACCTTGTGGGAGCGGGCTTGCCCGCGATAGCGCTGGATCAGACACCCTTGATGTTGAATGTGATGGCCTCATCGCGGGCAAGCCCGCTCCCACAGGTTTCTCGGAGGCATTCAAGGACCAGTTATCACATTAAATTTAACTTTACGTGAGGATTTGGCGATCTTCCGGCTCCCATACTCGGCTCCAACGAATAACAACATCCGGAGCCGGACATGTCGCAGTCAACTGCTTCACCCAAGCCCAGCCACCCGCGCTGGCTGCGGCTCACCCACTGGCTGAACGCATTGGCGGTGCTGGTGATGGTCACCAGCGGCTGGCGCATCTACAACGCCTCGCCGATTTACGATTTCAGCTTCCCCAAATCGATCACCCTCGGTGGTTGGCTCGGCGGCGCATTGCAATGGCACTTCGCGGCGATGTGGTTCCTGGCGATCAACGGCCTGGTCTACCTCGCGTTCAACTTGTTCAGCGGACGCCTGAAACGACGTTTTTTCCCGGTTTCCCCCAAAGGCGTGCTGCATGACCTGTGGGCCGCGTTGCGCGGAAAACTCGGCCACGCCGACCTCAGTCATTACAACCAGGTGCAGCGCGTGGCGTACCTGTTCGTGATCGTCGACATCACTCTGCTGGTGCTCTCCGGGCTGGTGTTGTGGAAGTCGGTGCAGTTCCCGCTGTTGCGCGAATTGATGTGGGGTTATGAAGGCGCGCGCCGTGTGCACTTCTTCGCGATGGCGCTGTTGGTGGCCTTTGTGGCGGTGCATCTGTTGATGGTCGCGCTGGTTCCCAAAACGCTGTTGGCCATGATCGTCGGCCGCAAGGAGCACGTATGAAAAAGCCCATTCAAGGCTCCGGGTTGGACGAGTCTTCCATCCTGACCGACGCCCGGAAAATCCTCGCCCCGCAGATCGAAGACCGCTCGCGCCGCTCGTTTCTGCTGCGTGGCCTGACCCTCGGCGGTGTGGCGATGTTGTCCGGTTGCAACATCACCGATAACGACAGTGTCGAGACCGCGTTGTCGTCCATGTCGCGCTTCAACGACCGGGTGCAAGGCTGGCTGTTCAACCCCAACGCGATGGCGCCGACCTATCCGGCGTCGATGATCACTCGGCCGTTTCCCTTCAATGCCTTCTACGGCATCGACGAAGCGCCAACGGTGGAGGAGGAGAGTTATCGCCTGGAAGTCACCGGCCTGGTCGCCGACAAACGTAGCTGGCGCCTCGAAGAACTGCGCGCCATGGCCCAGACCGACCAAATCACCCGGCACATTTGCGTTGAAGGCTGGAGCGCGATCGGCCGCTGGGGCGGTGTGCGTTTCAGCGATTTCCTCAAGCGCATTGGCGCCGACACCGATGCCAAATACGTCGGTTTCAAATGCGCCGACGACTACTACACCAGCATCGACATGGCCACCGCGCTGCATGCGCAAACCTTGTTGGCGCTGACGTACGACGGCGCGGTGCTGCCACGCGAATACGGCTTCCCGATGAAGCTGCGCATGCCCACCAAGCTTGGCTACAAGAACCCCAAACACATTCAGGCGATTTTCGTCAGCAACACCTACAGCGGCGGCTACTGGGAAGACCAGGGCTACAACTGGTTCGGTGGCAGCTGATCAATCCCCGGAAAATTCACCCGTCCGCAACCTGAGCTTCAAGGAGTTTCATCATGAAAAAGTTGACCACCGTTGTTCTGTCCATGTGCCTGGCCGTTGGTGCCGCTAGCGTGTTCGCGGCTGACACCATGAGCAACGACAGCATGAGCAAGGATTCGATGTCCAAGGATGCCATGTCCAAAGACGCCATGAAGAAAGATGCGATGTCCAAGGATGCGATGAAAAAAGACGAAATGAAGAAAGACTCGATGTCCAAGGACGGCATGAAAAAAGATGCCATGTCCAAAGATGCGATGAAAAAGGACGCGATGTCGCAATAATCCCAAACACCCCGCGATCCCCTGTAGGAGCCGAGCTTGCTCGCGATGACGATGTAACAGTCAACCTGTGTATTGGCTGACACACCGCCATCGCGAGCAAGCTCGGCTCCTACAGTTTTTTATCGCTCCTGAGGGGTATGACCTGAACTCATACCCCCATGATTTTTTATGGTTACACCCCCGCAAACCCCCAGTGTTAAAAAATCGCAAACCAGCTCATCAACAACAAAAAAGAGCGTTTGCAACCATGACTCATCATCACTGCCGCGTCCTCGCCAGCGTCCTGCTGCGCTCTTCGAACCCAGACATTTGCCACGCCATGCCTTGTGCTTGCGTGTGCTGCTGATCACCCAAAAAACTCCCTGAAGAGTAACGACTCATGAAAGAACTCGACCTGTACATCGGTGAAGGCTTCGAAGGCCCGGGCGTGAACGCCGCGCACATCAACATCCTGATCGGCCCGCGCAACGGCCCGGCCGGGCAAGCGTTCGCCAACAGCCTGGCGTCGCCAAGCCAGGGCCATTGCCCGTTCATGGTGATCGCCCAACCGAACATTCCGGTCAAGCCGATGACCCTGTACGTCAACAAAGCCGCGATCAGCAGCGACCTGCACGGCAACGCCACCTGGGGCGCGTCCCAGGCCGGTATCGCCAAGGCTGTTCTGGAAGCGCTGCTCGACGGCACCCTGCCGCCGGAAGCCGAAGACGAGTGGGCCATCGTCACCGCCAACTGGGTCAACCCGGCCTGCGACGACCTCGATGCCGTCTACCTGAACAACTACAACGCCTGCCGCACCGCGATTCGCGCCGCCCTGACCGGCAAGCCGGAAACCGCGCAGCTGGCGGACGTGGTCAACCACATCAGCAACCCTTTCTACACGCCAAAAGCCTGAGGTCCGCGCCATGCAATACATCCGTTTGGGCAACTCCGGCCTTGAAGTCTCCCGTCTATGCCTGGGCACCATGAACATGGGCACCCCGGATTGGAAACCGTGGATCTTCGACGAGAAGAAAAGCGAGCCGATCGTCAAGCACGCGCTGGACAACGGCGTGAATTTCATCGACCTCGCGGACTTCTATTCCGCCGGTGTCGGCGAAGAAGTGGTGGGGCGAATCGTCAAGCGTCTGGCCCGTCGCGAAGACCTGGTGATCACCACCAAGGTCGGCTACGGCACCCGCAGCGGCATCAACGCCAGCGGCCATTCGCGCAAGCACATCATGGATAGCATCGATGCTTCGCTCAAACGCCTGGACATGGATTACGTCGACGTCTTCATGCTGCATTATTTCGACGTGAATACGCCGGTCGAAGAGACCATGAGCGCGATGAACGACATCGTGCGTTCCGGCAAGGCGCGCTACATCGGCGTATCGACCATGCTCACCGGGCAACTGGCAAAAATCCTCATGGCCTGCGAGCGCAACGGCTGGGTCAAGCCGATCAACATGCAGCTGCAACTGAACTGCGCCTACCGCGAAGAAGAACGCGAGATGATCCCGTTCTGCCGCGATCAGGGCCTGGGCGTTTCGGTGTTCAGCCCTCTGGCTCGCGGCTTGCTGACCGGCGATGCAAAGTCGACCCGCAACCAGACCGACTTCTTCACCCAGCAGATGTACAGCGACGAAGCTTCCTTCGAGATCGCCCATTCGGTGCAGCGCGTGGCCCGTGCCCGTGGCGTGTCCAACGCGCAAATCGCACAAGCGTGGGTGGCCAATCATCCGGGCGTGGATTGCATGCTGGTCGGCGCCGACACCACCGAGCAATTCGACAGTGCCTTGGCGGCCCTGGAGACCAAACTCGACGCCGAAGAGCTGCATGAGCTGGAGCGCAACTACACGCCGTGCGACGTGATCAACGATTACACCGCCGGCAAACGAATCCTGCGTTCGGCCCGTCCGGGTCTGGAGCGCTTCAACCTGACCGAGGCCGTGGCATGAGCGCGTTGATCCGTCACGGCAATTTCATCGATGGGCACTGGTTTACCGGCGAAGGGTCCAGCGGTGGCGCCACTTACCCGGTGTTGAACCCGGCCACCGGCGAGCTGATTGCCGACGTACAAAAGGCCGGGGCCGAAGAAACCAACCGGGCCATCGACGCCGCCAACCGCGCCTTGCCAGCGTGGCGCAAATTGACCGCCAAGGAACGCAGCCAGCGCATCAAGCGCTGGGGTGAGTTGATGCTGAGCAACCAGAAGGATCTGGCCACTTTGCTCAGCCGCGAACAAGGCAAACCGCTGGCCGAAGCCATGGGTGAAGTGGTCTACGCCGCGAGTTTTCTGGAGTGGTTCGCCGAAGAAGCCAAGCGCGCTTATGGCGATGTGATCCCGAGCCACAAGGCCGATGCGCGGATCATCGTGGTCAAGGAAGCGATCGGCGTGGTCGCCGCGATAACCCCGTGGAATTTCCCGCTGGCGATGGTCACCCGCAAGGTTGGTCCGGCGCTCGCGGCGGGATGCACGATGATTCTAAAGCCTTCGGAAGAGACACCCTTGTCGGCCTTCGCTTTGGCGGTATTGGCTGAACGGGCCGGGATTCCGGCCGGTGTGTTCAACGTGGTGTCCGGCGACGCCGTGGCGATTGGCGGTGCGCTGCAAGCCTCCGGCGTCGTGCGCAAACTGTCGTTCACCGGTTCAACTCGCACTGGCAAGTTGCTGATGCGCCAGGCCGCCGACACCCTGAAAAAGGTCTCGCTGGAACTGGGTGGAAACGCGCCGTTCATTGTCTTCGACGATGCCGATATCGATGCCGCAGTGAAAGGCGCGATGGCTTCGAAATTCCGCAACACCGGGCAAACCTGCGTCTGCGTGAACCGCTTCTTCATCCAGGAAGGCGTGTACGAATCCTTCACCGGAAAGCTCGCTGAAGCGGTGGCGGCGATGCGCGTGGGCAATGCGCTGGAAGGCGAAACCGAGCAAGGTCCGCTGATCAATGCAGCGGCGCTTGCAAAGGTCGAGTTGCATGTGAGCGACGCTCTGGAGAAGGGCGCCAAGGTCCTGTGCGGCGGTCGCCGTCATGCGCTGGGCGGCACGTTCTACGAGCCAACCATCCTCGCCGAGGCCAGCAGCGAAATGCTGATCGCCCAGGACGAAACCTTCGGCCCAGTGGCCGCGTGTTTCCGCTTCAAGGACGAGGCCGAAGTGTTGCAACGGGCCAACGACACGCCGTACGGCTTGTCGGCTTACTTCTACAGCCGCGACATCGGCCGCGTGTGGCGCATGGCCGAAGGGCTGGAAGCGGGCATGGTCGGGATCAACGAAGGGATCATTTCCACGGAAGTGGCACCGTTCGGTGGCATCAAGGAATCGGGCCTGGGTCGCGAGGGTTCGAAGTACGGTCTGGATGACTATCTGGAAATCAAATACCTGTTGATGGGTGGCTTGTAAGAACACTGAAAAACCTGTGGGAGCGGGCTTGCCCGCGATGAGGGCGACATATTCAACAGGGAGGTTGACTGATACTCCGCTATCGCGGGCAAGCCCGCTCCCACAGGGTCCGTGCACAGATGCTGGCTTCATTTCTCCGTCAATAACAACAATTGGAGACTTACATGTCCGTACAACCGGTAAAAATCGACGACCTGCCCATCGGGCGCTTTCACATCAAGATCGCCGGCCTGACTTTCGGCGCGCATTTCACCGACGGCTACATCCTCGGCCTGATCGGTATCGCTTTCACACTGCTGAGCCCACAGATGCAACTCGATGCATTCTGGCAAGGCCTGATAGGGGCTTCGGCGCTGATCGGCCTGTTCCTCGGCAGCCTGTTTTTCGGCTGGATTTCCGACAAGGTCGGCCGGCAGAAAATCTTCCTCGTCAGTTTCATCCTGATCACCATCGCCTCGGTGATGCAGTTCTATGTCGAGTCGGCGATGGCGCTGTTCCTCTGTCGCGTATTGATCGGCATTGGCCTGGGTGGCGACTTCAGTGTCGGCCACGCCATGCTCGCCGAGTTCGCACCGAAGAAACATCGCGGCGTATTGCTCGGTTCCTTCAGCGTGATCTGGACCTTTGGTTACGTCGCCGCGACCTTCGTCGGCACCGCAATGCTCAGCCTCGGCGACGATGCCTGGCGCTGGATGCTGGCGTCGTCGGCGATCCCGGCGGCGTTGATTCTGATTGCCCGCATCGGTACGCCGGAATCACCGCGCTGGCTGGTCAATCAGGGGCGCATTGCCGAGGCCCGCGCAATCGTCAAAAAGTTTCTCGGCGACAACGTCGAACTCGACGAAACCCGCTCCACGGAAACCCGCTCCGGTTACGCGGTGCTGTTCAGCCCTGAATACCGCAAGCGCACGGCGTTCAACTGCCTGTTCTTCGTCTGCATCGTGATGCCGTACTTCGCCATCTACACTTTCTTGCCATCGATCCTGCAGAAGATGGGCCTGGCCGAAGGCTTCGGCACTGAGCTGATGCTGAACATGCTGCTGATCCTCGGCGCGCTGATCGGCATCTGGTGCACCATCAAGTTCACTCGGCGCGGGTTCCTGATCAACTCGTTCATCATCCTCGCCGTGGCGTTATTCCTGCTGGCGGTGTTGCCGAGCAGTGCGGCGTGGCTGATGGTGTTGGTGTTCGGCTTGTTCACGTTGGTGTTGTCGGCGGTGAGCAATCTGGTGGGTGTGTTCCCGGCAGAAAGCTTCCCGACTGAAGTGCGCGCCAGCGGCATTGGTTTGGCCACCGCGGTAAGCCGACTGGGTTCAGCGGTCAGCACCTTTCTGTTGCCGGTGAGCGTGGCGGGCATCGGCCTGAGCCCGACCATGGGCATCCTCGCGGCGATCCTGGCGATTGGCGCGTTGCTGTCCTGGGCCTGGGCGCCGGAAACCAAATCGCTGACCTTGAGCCAGGCGTGCAAGGCGCAGAGTCCGGTGGAGGGTGGTGCTGCGGTGGCGGTGAAAGTGGCCACCTCAGTCTAAATACCTACACCGATCTGTTGTAGGAGCTGTGTAGGAGCTGTCGAGTGAAACGAGGCTGCGATCTTTTGATCTTGTTTTTTAAGATCAAAAGATCGCAGCCTGCGGCAGCTCCTACAGGGGATAACGGGGTGTCAGGGATTGCTGACTAAACCGAGCCACTCGGTAAACAACCGCACCTTCGACAAACCCCATTTGTCATTCGCTACATCCAGCCAATAACCATACGGCCCGATCACTTCCACCGGGGTGATCGGCAGCAGGCTGCCATTGGCCAGTTCCTTTTCGATCATCTGCCGGTCGATCACCGCCAGGCCGCCACCGGCCAGCGCGGTGTGGATCACCTGGTCCAGGGTGCTGAATTCCAGGCCTTGCCCGGCGTCAACATCCTCGCGGCCCATCGCCGCCAGCCAGTTTTCCCAGACCTTCAAGCGCTTGCCGTTGTGCAGGATGTGCAGCAGCGGCAAATGCTGCAGGTCCGGTGGCTGACCGTCGATGAACAACTCGGGGCTGGCCACGGCGATATGCCGTTCCATTACCAGCAACTGACTGTGGCAATGGCTGTCCGCTTCGAGGCCGAAGCGAATGTGGCAGTCGATCTCGGCGAGGCTGTCGTGACTGGCCTGGTGGGTCACGCTCAGGCTGATGTCGGGGTAGCGCTGGCAGAACGCGCGCAAGTGTGCCGACAACCAACGCGTGGCCCAGGTCGGCGGTGCGACGATGCGCAGGCGCTGACGCAGGTTGGGCACGCGCACGGCTTGCAGGGCTCGTTCGATGTGATCGAAAGCATCGCTTAGATGAGGGGAAAGTGCGCTGCCGGCTTCAGTCAATGACAAGCCCTGAGGGGTACGGATAAAGAGCGCCACGCCGAGGTAGTCTTCGAGCTGCTTGATCTGCCGGCTCACCGCGCCCTGGGTGACGTTCAGTCCCAGGGCTGCCTGGCTGAAACTGCGATGCCGCGCGACCTCTTCGAAGACGCGCAGCATGTTGAGCGAGGGCAGTTGACGCATGGATAAAGCTCGTTTTTGTGTGTTGTGGTGCCTATCTGACTATTGGCAAAGGGCCGATGCAAGTGTTGTTTGGGCTGACGCTTTCGCGAGCCAGCCCGTTCCCACGATTATTCGAGTTTTCTTAAATCGGCTGGCGGTGGCTGCTGCCATCAACCAACCGCGCAATCCCCAGCGGATTTACATCCTTCAGCGCATCGGGTAACAGCTCGTCCGGGCAATTCTGGTAGCACACCGGGCGCAGGAAACGCTCGATGGCCAGGCTGCCAACCGACGTGCCACGCGCATCGGAGGTGGCGGGGTACGGGCCGCCATGGACCATGGCATCGCAGACTTCGACCCCGGTGGGATAACCGTTGAACAGCACCCGGCCGACTTTTTGTTCGAGCACTGCCAGCAGGTCGGCGTGGGTGTGCAGGTCTTGCGCCTCACCGATCAAGGTGGCGGTGAGCTGACCATGCAGACTGTCCAGCGCTTGTCGCAGCTCAACTTTGTCCGCCACTTCGACGATGATCGTGGTCGGGCCGAACACTTCTTCCTGCAACAGCGGATCGCCTTCGAGCAGCAGGCTGACATCGGCCCTGAACAGTTGCGGCTGCGCTTGCTTGCCGTGCTGTTCCTGACCCGCCAGATGCGTCATGCCCGGATGTTCGAGCAGGGCCCGCACACCTTTTTCGTAGCTGGCGAGGGTGCCGGCGTTGAGCATGGTTTGCGCCGGTTGTTCGGCCATCAGCTGGCTGAGCCGCGCAATGAATGCCGTCGACTCAGGCGAACGAACGGCAATCACCAACCCCGGATTCGTGCAGAACTGACCACAGCCTTGCACCACTGACGCCAGCAGTTCGGCGGCGATCTTCTCGCCACGCACGCGCAAGGCTTCAGGCAAGAGCAGCACCGGGTTGATGCTGCTCATTTCGGCGAATACCGGGATCGGTTGCGGCCGTGCGGCAGCCATGTCGCACAACGCACGCCCGCCCTTGAGCGAGCCGGTGAAACCCACGGCTTGAATCGCCGGATGCCTGACCAGCGCTTCGCCCACGCCGGCACCGTAGATCATGTTGAACACACCCTTGGGCATGTCGGTCTGCTCGGCAGCGCGGATGATCGCATCGGCCACCCACTCGGCGGTCGCCATGTGCCCGCTGTGGGCCTTGAACACCACAGGGCAACCGGCGGCCAGGGCGGCGGCGGTATCGCCACCGGCCGTGGAGAACGCCAACGGAAAATTACTCGCGCCGAACACCGCTACCGGCCCGACGCCGATCCGGTACTGACGCAGATCGACTCGCGGTATTGGCTGACGGTCAGGCAGGGCACGATCGATGCGCGCGGCGTAGAAATCACCGCGTCGCAAGACCTGGGCGAACAGGCGCATCTGACCGCTGGTGCGGGCGCGCTCGCCCTGGATGCGCGCGGCGGGCAGGGCGGTTTCCCGGCAAACCAGCGCAACGAACTCATCACCCAGTGCATCCAGTTGCGCGGCGATCGCCTCAAGAAATTCTGCGCGACGGGTTGCCGGCAAGTTGCGAAACGTCGGGTAGGCGGTCGCGGCAGCCTGAGCGGCGGCGTCCACTTCATCGACGGTGGCTTGCACGAACGAGAAGGGCAGCGCGTCACCGGTGCTGGCGTCGTGGCTGTGTAAGACGGTGCAGCCGGCGGCACTGCGGGTGCCGCCGATGTAGTTATGGCCGAGCATGGAAAAAGCTCCTGTCGAGAAATGGAATACCGTCCCCTGTAGGAGCGAGCCTGCTCGCGATGGACGTCAACGATAACGCGTGCTGCCTGAGTT